>CAZHXE010000108.1:0-3940 GCA_964536005.1 uncultured Candidatus Saccharibacteria bacterium | reverse complement strand
ATCAAGATCGCGCCACTCTGCCCAGGACGATCATTCGCGCCTACCTTAACAAGGTCACTTGCTTCTATACTAAGGCCAACGCTCGACGCCTTGCCGTTTGTGAAGAGCTTTACTCCACCGCTGTTCGAGTTAAATATAAAGTTTTTGCGATCCTTCCAGGTTACGGCAAAAATGCGTGGCAGCGTGAGATATGAAACGCCAGCACTCTGCTTTTTGCCTGTCGGCCGGTATGTGATTGACTGTGTAATTGGGTTGAGGCCGAAGATGAAATCGGTTTCTTTATGCGGGAAAGCCAAGCTAGAATCTGCAATTTGCTTTGGACTTGCTAGGGCCTTGAGCTCCACGCTTACTTCTTTGGTCTTACGGCGCTCTAATTTTGCACTTGTCATGGTTTTTTGGTCGCCGTTTTGAACCAGGATATAGAGTTCATCCCCGCCGCCGTACGACTTGAAGGTCGCCTTACCAGTACCGATTTGCTTCATGTCTTCACCTGGTGTCGTTGAAACAAAGATTTTTGCGCTATCAACACTCGTGATCTTTACACGGGCTGCGAACATCTCGCGGTAGAGCACGAAGATCAGTGACAAGAGTATAAAGACAACCGCACCGATAACGAGCCAATTTTTACGAAGTGGTAATTGTTGATTTGTTTGTACGCTCATGGCAATAACTCATACAATCCGTTAAGTAATGGTGTGATTCCAGCGTCACGACAGCAGTCAGAGCCCCCGTCACGACCTTGGGGTGAACCACGGTCAATGTGCAGATGCGGATATGAGCCGTTTCCTGTGCAGCGACGCGGCCCAATCTCGGCTACTTGCTGGCCCGCCACAACCTGGCTACCATCGGTAATACCAGCCACGGCAACGATGTGCCCGTACCAATAATGGAACCCGTCTTCACCTTCTAGCTGGAACGTATTACAGCCCACCTCACCCTTGTAAGAGTTGCGGAAGTTGGCGATGGTACCCGCAGTAATGGCATACACTGGAATGCCAGCGCTGGTGTCGTCATATTCGTGTGAAAGGTCAAATGCCGCCGTGTTGTCGTGGTGACAAATGCTTGCGCATGGCCAGCGATAGCCGTTCTTGATTTCGGCTTTTGTACCCGCAATTGGGAAAGCGTAACCATCGGCCGATACGACGCCTCCACCGCTATTTACACCGCATGCACCTGCGCCCGCCGCTGTGCCACCGGTTGTTCCACCTGTGCCGCCTTCGGCTGGAGCTGCATTCGCGCCAAACTCGTCGAATACTTGCTGGGCAAAGTCAAGGCGCTCGGTCAAACGCTCGATACTGGCGCCCTCAAATTGTCGGAGAAAAATAGTGGTTTCATCCTCAACGCTACCGTCTTCGGCTGCTGCTGTTAAGCTGTTATATGCACGCTGGTATGTGCCGCCCGTAACACCTTCGGTTGCTGGCTCGCCGGTAAGTTCAAACCACAGGAATGCGAGCTGCGTGCCAAGGTTAAGCGGATCCTGGCCAGTTGCTTCAGCGAATGTTACGAGCTGACCCCAGCGGTCACCGTCGACGCCATCACCCCACTGAGCAATGCCGCGTCCACCGCCTGCTCCGCCGGGAACTTGTGTTATTGTCGGATCGATATCTGGCGTAGACTCTGCCATGAGGTTACCGACAATACCCGCCGCTTGCTCGGCAGTAAGGCCTTTGGCGACAAAGAAGTTGAATGATTGCTCAACGTTATTTCGCCCTGTGAGCGAAATATTGCTACCACAGCCACCCCCGCTATCCTTGATAGAGGTTGGGTCGTAATACGAAATACCTTGTCTGCGCGCGTCTAGTTCGCTATACACAGCAAACGCAGGCATGGCTGGTAGTGTTACTATCCCCAGCACTATGAACGCCAGCGAGGCTTGAATCATTCGTTTTGGTGCGGTTGCTCGGTAATGTATCGTTGCTTTCATAGTCATTAGTCCTGTGTGTGTACACCCTGCCAGCTTGAGTACGACATATTCTGCTGATTCCACCAGTATGTTACGCCGCCGGTATAGTTATTGCCCTCAAAATGTACGGTTGACAGTTGGGTGCGACCAATTGCAGGTGTATCGACTGCGTGACCAACACCACCACCATTTACATTATTTCCGCGCACTGTAATGTTCTTTCCTACCCATGGCGCCGGCCCGAGGATGCGTGTGAAGTCCGCTTGCACACTCGCACTTATCACACCTTCACCTGGATATGGACGCACGGTTTCGCGTACTACAATTGACCCTACGCAACCCGATACATTATTTGCCTCAATCACCACATCCTGGGTTTCACCTGTTGCAATACATCCGTTCGAGAACGGTCCGGTCCAACTTGCCCATGTGCTGGAGTTGGTCACTGTGTTGCCCTTGATTATGGCATCGCGCGAAAGTTCGAAGAAAACCCCAAATGTGGTGTGATCATGAATATTGTTGGTTTCGACGTTCACGCCGTTACAGGCCCAGTCGCACCACATACCGCCGCTCTGGCCATAGATCTCGTTATCAGCAATAAGTAGTCGTGTCGTCGTACCGTCTACGAATGTAACTTTAATGCCTGCGCCGTTTGCCAAAGCGCCACCGGCTGCATTCTTGGCATTGTCATAGATCTTATTACCTTGTATGAGTCCGCCTTCGAAGCGGTCACCACCAATGCCGGTAACGCCATTGTTATTAAACTCGCTACGAACTACGAAGAAATTGTCTCCCATAAATACGCCTGCTGCAGCATTTCCGTGTGAATGTACTGTGTCGATTACCCAGCCACTAGCGAGGTTCAGGTCCCAGACGTTATTTTTGCCTCGAATCGGAGAGTTTTCCTGGACGGTTGATCCACCGGCCATGTAATTGGTGAAGGTCATATTTCTAATGGTCACGTCCGGGTTGGTACCGCTAAAGGCATTCTCAAGGCCACCTCCGCCATCGAAGATTACTAGGTCACGCGATTCGCCCTCTAGTACCATATTTGCAACTGGCTTGAATGCATCAATGCCTCGATATGTTCCATTTGTAAAGCGGATACAGGTTCCTGGTGGCGAACCCTCAACAAGACTACGCAAATTCTGTGTACTAGGAGTTACGCTGATTGGATTATTACATGGGCGATTCGGTACACCGGGTGGCAACGCCCCACTACCGGGGTCAAAGCCGCCATCGGCCCCACCACCAATCGGTGCAGCCTTTACGGCCTGCAGCTCTTCATTGGTGACGCCATTATAGTGCTCCTCAACATCGCTCAACAGGCTCTTGTCGAGCGTGAATGCCTGGAAGCGCTGCGTTAGGGTTGGATTTTCAAATATTTCTGCGGCATCACCAGCATTCGCTGCGTACGCCTTGCCTTTGTCGCTTTCAATTTCGACACCCAGGTATGCGTAGAGATCGTCCATGGTTGGGTTGAAGTCCTTACGTGCAGCAATCTCTTCCTCGGTCATTGGCCGAACCGTACCATCTGCCATGGCAACTTCGGTACCTGCGTAGCACATGGGTGTAAACTCGTAACCAAATTCACTGGCTGTTGAATGGAGTGGGTCTAGAACGTTCACGCACTGATCAACGTATTCCTGGTACTCGTCGTTTGTGGGGTTGCCGTCTTCATCTGCATAGCCGTTGTCGATCATCCAAGCAATGTTATCTACTGGATCAACTGCAAGGGTGTCTACGCCAAGTCCCATGATTGGATTGCAGAATGGGTCCGCAGCGAGGTCATTGTTTACGATATCTTCGTCTTTACACTGGTCGCTTGGGCCGGCTGCAGCAAAAGTCTGCGCCGAAAACGGCAACTTACCCAGAGAGCCATACATAATACCAAGCGGATTAGTAAGGATTGACCCGAGCGTTCCGCCTAGGCCTTGGGTTTTTGCGACATGCGTTGAGATGGAGATATTAGCCATAAGCGATCGGTGGTCGGACATTGAGAAGAATCTATCCGTAAAGCTTCTGTGCCTATTCTTC
>CAZHXE010000107.1:0-4060 GCA_964536005.1 uncultured Candidatus Saccharibacteria bacterium | reverse complement strand
TCAAACGTAACAATTAGATTGGCGTTCGTCATCATGGCCGGGTCAGTATTGCTGTTGTTCTATGCCTTGCTGAGCGGGCGGGTGTGAGGCTAAACTTACTAGCATATGTCAGAAGCCTCTATTAATAATCCTGAGACACAAGGCTCAAAAGTAGAAATTGAGCGAGCAGCGCCTGACGAAGCGGAGACTATTTGCGATATCCGTGACCGTGCCTGGCTCGAAGCGTATCCAAACGAGGCGCTTGGTATTACGCGCGAGGATATTCTGCTCAATGCACAGGGGCAAGACGGTGTATTTGTACCAAGAAGGGTTGCCTATATGCGCGAACAGTTTGCGAGTCCTAGCCCGGACGGGCAAGGCACGTATGTGGCCAAAGTTGACGGCCTAGTTTGTGGATATACCGAACTGCACGTTGATGAGCGCGGCCGCAAATGTATTGGTGCGATGTGTGTGGCACCGGAAGCCCAGGGAACGGGTATCGGCGGCAAGCTGATGGATCATGCGCTGTCTGTTCTGGGCAAGGATCAAGATATATTTCTAGAGGTTGTCTCTTATAACCAAAATGCAGTCGACTTTTACAGGCATTATGGTTTTGAGCCAACGGACGCTGTTATACCGGAAGAAGCAGGCCGACCAGACTACATGACGTCTCTGCCGCTGACCGAGATGGCGTATAGGGCAGAATAATCAGTTTGCAAAGTACATGCCGCGCAGACTACTATCGTGGAGTAAAGCAAAGTACGGAGCAAACTACCGAGTGTACCGTGTAAAGTCATTAATCTTCTCATATGAAACTATATCTATCATCACTAGGCGTACCAAATACTGTTGAGCTTTTGAGGCAGCTACCGAAAAAAGCCGAGCTGTCTGTAGCGATCATTCCCAATGCCTGGGATGTGTATTCGGCGGATCGGCGCGTGTCTGAAATAGCAAAGACAAAGGACTCGTTTGTTGCGATGGGAACACGCCCGCAGCTCGTGGATATAACCAAGCTATCAGGCGATGCGCTGCAGGCCGAAATTGCCAAACACGACTTACTGTGGGTGATGGGCGGAAATTCGTTTTATCTCAATTATTACGTGCATGAATCGGGCCTAAGCGTATGTATCAAGGCACTGCTTAATGAAGGAATAGTGTACGGTGGCGAAAGTGCTGGTGCGGTGCTGGCATGCCCAACACTGCACGGTGTCGAGCTGCTCGATGACCCTGCCTTGGCACCAAAACTTATCTGGGAAGGCCTGGGGCTCATTCGTGACGGCATTGTGCCACATTGGGGACTAGAAAAATACGCAGATAAGTTGGAGCAGTGCAAAACCGAGATGGAAAAGTATGTGAATGTTATTACTCTAAGTAATGATCAGGCGCTGGTTGTAGACGGCCTTAGTATGCGTCTGGTTAAGGCGCGCTAGATGAAGATTCTTATTACTGGCAGGCCGAGGATTGGAAAAACTACACTTCTTGAAACCTTTATAAACCAGATTCCAGATAAACAGGGCTTTGTTACTCGTCAGATTCTTGAAGATGATACGCGGGTGGGGTTTGAGTTGGTGTCGTCGACAGGCGATACGGTTACACTCGCGACTCGTAGTTCCACCAGCCCAACACGTGTCGCGAGTTACGGCGTAGAGGTAGCCGAGATCGATGCATTTGCAGCCGGTTTGCCACCTTTAAGTGACCAGGCGGTAGTATATGTAGACGAAATTGGCCAAATGCAACTGCTCTCTTCCAGGCTCAAACAGCAAATTTCCAATTATCTCAATGCCCAGAACTTTTTCATCGGCACGATTACAAATGACTATACTGATGATTTTATAGAGGAAATTTTGAGCCGGAACGACGTAGTTTTGCTTACGGTTGACGCCGACAACAGAGACCAAGTTGTGGCGGTGCTGAAAAGCCTGGCCCTCAACGTAAAATACCTAGACGCTTTGAGCCAAGCCCAGGCCGAAACAATAATTAGCATGGCGCGAGATTACGCAGCTTCTGACCAATACACCCAACTGCATAAAATGATTAGCAACACATTGCGCTATGTTGCCGAGTGTAGAGTACGACGTGCTGGTGATTTGGAGTTTAATGTAGTTGGTCGCAGCAAAAATCATGTTGTCATTGTTAAGGATCGCTCGCTCATGTGTGACTGCCACCTCTTTAATGGGCTTGGCAAGTACAGCGGCCATGCCGGCGAGTGCTCACACATCCAGTCGACAAAGGTCATGTTTCCAGACTTAATTACTTAAAGCTAGCTTGCTCCACTTGCAAACCGTGCAGCAAAAGGCATAATTTCATTAGAACATTGTTGGAACGTTTACATCGCTAGGTTGGACGCGTGTTGGTTGTGGCCGATAGGCGCCCGACCTAGCAAAGGGTGACGGGTAGCAAAAGGACAGCGCCGCATGGTGAGTGCTAGTGACGTCGTAATTTGGAGCGCAGATGTTCCCAAAGATCAGTTGATGCAGATTTTGCGAGCGAATCCTGGAATCAAGTATGTCAAGATCGACCGGGCTGGCATTGATCGCATGGGCTTCCGCATCATTCGCACTTTGCAGGAGATGGGTTACTTTGTGTTCGATGATGCCAAGATCATCGAGGTGCCTGACAAGGTGATCGCGATTGCTGCTGGGCATCTGGAGTGGCGGCCTTGGATGCTTAACTGCATGGCTGGGATCGTGTCAACGGGCCATATGACGCATGAAGATCGCCAGCAAGTCGATGCACTCAAGCGCTTTGCAGATTTCTGCCATACGGTTGGCACGCTACCTTGCGCGGTGACTGTGCTAACGAGCAAGACTGCCGGGATAGTTGAGGCGGAATTCCGACGCCCGCCAGGTGAGCAGGTACTTGAATATGTGGAGCTGCTGTTTAAGGCAGGCTTCACTGACGTCGTTTGCTCGCCAGGAGAAGTGGAACTCATCCGGCGCGTGTCTCGATTCGATAGTCTCATGCTCAATACGCCGAGTGTACGCATGCCTGGCAGCAGCATGCATGACCAGGCTCGTGTCGCCACGCCTGTGGAGGCGCTTCGCAACGGCGCCAACCGACTCGTGATCGGCCGCGATCTGACCGATGGCGACTTTACCGCCAACTTCGAGCGCATCGCCGCTCACCTTCAGGAGGTATAAGCAATGGACTCAGAGCAGATAATGGCCCGACTAGAGGCGCTGGGAGCCGTAATTCGAGGCAGTCACCTCGTCTTAACGAGCGGCAACCACAGCACAGGCTATGTGGATATGCGGCAGATAGCCCATGATCCTGCATTTCTGCTCGATCTGGGTGCTTCGCTCGGGCTGCAGCTTGCCCGGTACAAACCAGACATGGTGATTGGCCCCGAAACGCTTGGCCGCTCGCTGGCTATGGGCGCTGCTCAGACCTGCGGCAATGGCTACGCCATTTGGTGCGACATGATCAAGGGCAGCCCGGATCGTGCAGTTTTCTCGTCCAAGTTGCCTTTCGAGCAAATGGTGGAAGGGAAGAAGCTTGCTGTAGTTGACGATTTGCTCTCAACAGGCCATTCCATCCGGCAGGTCGCAAACCTTGTGGGAATATGGAGAGGCACTGTTGTGGCTGCTGGCGCCGTCATCAACCGAACGCCAGGCCTTACGGCCATAGATTGCGGAGTGCAGCACCTCGAAACCTTGATCACCTTGGATGGCTTTCAGATCTTGTCGCCAGAGGACTGTGCCAGCCACGGTCCCTGTTCGCAGGGCGTACCCATGCGGCTTCGGCCGGGCCATGGGTACGACTGGATCATAGGGAATTCCGGCTACCCAGTAGCCGAGTAGTAGAACCATCCGCTAATTCTACAATGTTCGCCCGCGTCTACCGCGGCCTGGCTGCACCATTTGTGTGTAGACCAGGCCGCGGTGGGCCATACAATTTACTCTCTGTTATAATGCACCCATCATGCCCACAACACGCTTATCCGCACCCATTGCAACCGCATACGAATATAATTTGTCTAAATCCCTAAAACTCAACGACAAAAAATGCGGCGAAATTGTGTCAATGCCACTGAATTTTAGAAATACCGATAAGCCGTACAGTTTTACCAAGTGGGCGACGT
>CAZHXE010000106.1:0-4083 GCA_964536005.1 uncultured Candidatus Saccharibacteria bacterium | reverse complement strand
TCTGGGTCGCGAATATACCACAGCCCGGCAACCACGATCGGAATAATCGGCAATAGGACGATCCACAGTACCCAACCGACTAAAATTCGGCGGCCCGGCGTCCAGTTTTGATAGCGGTTTTTGGTTGGGCCAAAGCGCGACAGTAGCCACACGGCGCTCCTTAAGAAAAAGCCCGGGTTAGCGTTCTTCTCGCGCCCCGCTGCTACTTTTGCCGCCTCGTCTTTTTCTTTATCTGTCTCTTTTGGTTGCGCCGCTGATTTATTTGAAGCTGACTTTTCACTCATGCGTGTATGACCTGTTTAGTTATCTTTTTACGTGCGAGTGCACGAGTTACGTATTACGCTTCAACCACCTCAGCGTCTGGAGCGTTCTTCTTAACCGACTCGATGCCATTGTTGCAGGCAGCTTCTGAACTATACATCTCGCTCTGGCCTACAACTTGGCCATTAGTAGACTTGAGCACAAAGTAGTGCTGGTCACTCTTTGATGTTTTCACTTCAAACGCACCATCGCGTTCGCTGTTTTTGCGCACAGATTCGATACCATTTTCTGCTGCCGACTTCGACTCGTATGTCTCGCTCTGCAAGATTGGCTCGTAGTTGCCTGCCTGCAATTCAAATCGATACTGTGAACCATTCTGCTTTAATACAAATCTTCCCATATTCCAAAACCTCGCTCGTTAATTTGCTCAGGCTATTATATCAGAGGTTGTGGCTGGCTGTAATGGAGGTGGGTCACTTTAGCAAATAATAATTGGCAGCCTTGCGAGTAGCTACGCAGCCACGCTGTCTTCTTGGGCATCTTCCGAATCATCATACATGTTATCGATCATTTTGGCGCGCATTGCCTTAAGCATGTTCTGCATGACTTCCATTGGTATGCCGAGACCTATGGCGTGCTCCTTAATATGCTTGATTTGATCAGTATTAGATGGGTGCTCTAAATAAAGTCCGATACGGAACGTGAGCTGATCAACGTCTTTAACTATATTCCCCTTGATCCGCCCTTCATCAAGCTGGGCTGCGACACGCTCAGCTAGCACCGCCATAAGCTCGTTGCCGCCAAGCATAATAGCAAATGCATGGTCCTCACTGATATCGTGGTGGTAATATGACTCAGAATTAACTTGCACAGGGTACTCACCAGCCTTAAATGCATCAAGGTATTCATGTACGCTCATTTTCCCTTGGCCATTCACAGATTCAACTAAACGAACTTTGACACCAAACTCCTCCAGCGCAGCACGCTTAAAGGTTTCTGGCGAAGGTTTGGCGAGGATGCGCTCTGAGAACTTTACAGCCGTACCATCCATCGCAAACCCGAGCCGACGCATGGTGTCAATATTCACGATACCCTGATGTCCATATTTATGAAGTTGGTCACTTTTGTAGGCGATTCCGTATTTTGTTTCGATAACATCAAGCTCCGTCAGGAATGGCGCGATATCATATTCTTCATCGCCCGGCTCAAACCGCGCCTCGTCGAGCATGCCGAACATTTCGTAGTGACCAGGGGCAAGTTCATCCATTTTTTCCGGGCGAAGATAGACTGTTTCTACACGTTTATACTGTCTCTCAAACGGCACGTAATCTTCTGGAATATTTGTCATAATGCGAAATGGCAAATCTTTGTCACGCAGTGTGCCGTCGGAAACACGGTACGTTTCGTGCGCGACACGTGGATGTTCTAATACGCCAACCGCGCCCTGTTCATGGGTTAGCTCGAGTTCTGTGCCTGGTTGAGGTATTTCTGCCATGCGTGTGAGTTTAATGTTTACTGTTTGTTTTTATCCTGATTGGATATAATTTATATATTTATACTACACAAATTACGTGCTTTTGTCAAGTTTACGGTTTAACATAAGCAGATTAGCTACTACGATAGTTCTCTGTAGCCAGCGCATAACGCCAGCGACCTTCTTCAAGAGCACGCTGCTTGGTGCCGACAAATCCTTGCGCAGCGTCCACTACTATCTTGTCTTCGTCGCCACTCTCGGCCGGCGTAAAGACTGCCCAGCCGTGCGAGCCACCGTGTTCTATCACCGTGTTGCGTTCTACGCCTACAGTACCCGAAAGGTAGCCGTCGTTAATAAGTCGTTCGATCATGTAAGCGCTAAACAGTCCTTGATGGCGACACACACCAGCTTTTTTCAAAATGTACTCATCGATGTTTACTAGCTGGTCACCATTGTACTTGGCGCTGATTTTATCAACCTTGTCGCCATCATACGGCATAACCTTAGCGACCATTTCGCGCGCGGCAGTCAGCATTCCTCGGATGTCACCGTGCATTGCTTGTTTCTCGATTTTTTCTTTCAGGTCTCGGTAGGCTGCGCGCAGAAGGATAGAGTCTGCGTTGACGACAATTGCCTCACGCGCACTACCGCCCAGGTATACTCCGTTCATAACCGAGCGCGAATCGCGACCAAGGATCGGACGATCTTTATAATAACCATATGGCGCGTTTTCGTCAGGCTCACGATAATCTTCTGCGCGTTCCTGGGCAATTCGATCAACTGAGTACTTTGTTCTGTGGCTATCTGCTTTAGGACGAAGCAGATCTTGCTCAGGTTGTTGATTGCCCCACTTGGGAGCCGGGGCAGGCTCGGCTTGGTTGACCGCTTCTTGATTTGACTCAACCACAGTAGTTTTTTTGTTGTCCATATTAGCCACTTCCAGCACTTCTTCGCCTTCTTCGGTGACGGCATATGAGACTACAAAGTGTTCTTTTGCGACTCCTTTGTCGTAGGTAAAATTGTCGCCGTACGTGTTGTCTTTTCCAAACACGAGTGGCACATTCGGGGCAATTCGCATAATGCCTGGCTGCGGAGCATACGGGTCTTCGGCTGTGCGGTCAAAATTAAATTGTTCTTGTTCGATAAGGTAAATGTCTTTACCGCCCTGCTGGTTGTCTTTGCGAAGCAGTTGAAACTGCTGCTCACCGGCGCGGATAGACGCGAGGATGGCAACGCCACCACTGTCGTCAAGTGCAACGTCCAAAGGCATGTCTACATCGATGCGCCGGCCTTGCTGGCGAACCAGTTCAAGCAATTCAAAGGCTGGAACGCCCTCGGTGTTGTTTAGATTTTCTGTTAAATGTTGGTTTTGGTCGGTGTCGAGCTGCGGCTCGTGCACCATTGTTTCTGGCATAATTAAACATTAGCATAATTTGTTAAAATTTTCAACCTTCTTATATAAATTATTGTTAAATATCTGCTCTGCTATACATAATTAGCCGTTTCTGATTAAATAATGGCGCTCCTCTATCTCCTCACGAAGGGACCAAAAGCTATGCGAAATCGCGCAGCGATAGAAGCGCTCAAGATGCTAGGCACAGTCGCAGTCTGCTTGGGCGCGTTCTGGGCCATCCTGATGTGGAGCACCAAAGACGACCCGCCCTATTACGGACGGTAATCGCAGGTCAACTGCATGCCCGGAGCCGGGCAGCCCACGCGCTTGCACATGCAAGCAATGGGCTGCCCGCTCGCTCCGGGCGCACCTACACATATACATCTTGCAAATGAAGTTAAGCTTACAATCAGCCTATAAACGAACTACAATTGCATTATGGAAACACATCACTTAGAACACACACCACAGCCCGAACCATCAAACGCGCATCATTCTTCAAGCCCCAGTGAGCCGCATCAGGCAAAATCCGGCGCAGTACACATCATTCTGCAGTGGCTCGCCTACTCATTTTGGTTTTGGAGCCTATGCCTGATCGGCGCGTCCCTCTCGGGTGTGCTCATACACATATTTGTGCGGCCCGATGCCGAAAGTACTTGGATTCTGTACAGCGCAGCACCACTCATCGTACTTTTGCCACTCGCCGCTATTACCGACCGCTATTACAAGCAGATGGAGCCACGCGAAAAGCATGGCATCGCTGCGATCCTCATGGTGATACATGCCGTCGTCGCCTGCCTGAGTGCAGTAGGAGCGATGGTGGCCGTGGTGTATGCCATTCTTAATATGCTTATCTCAACCAGCGGCGACTTTTCTGACAATCTGATCGCCTGCATTGTATCGTTTGTGATTGCCATCCTATCAACCCTGTTCTTTATTCGAGTTCTGTACGTCG
>CAZHXE010000105.1:0-4116 GCA_964536005.1 uncultured Candidatus Saccharibacteria bacterium | reverse complement strand
TCCTATTTTACTACCAGCAAGAAGCTCAAGACCCTGAGGCATCTTGTTTGCTCCACCAACCGCTTTTGATTTGTAATAGATAATTAACTCATTTGGGACTTTGATTCTGCCTTGAGCATCATGCACAGTCGGAGCCCAGTAACCTGTGCGGTTCAACTCCCCGCCCTGACAACTACTGCCACCACTGTTGACGAGAGAATCTTTTGTCGTATTAGCATTCATCTTTGTGTTGCCAAAGAACATATGCAGGTGGGCTTCACCTGGTGATCCGGGATAGACGATCGGGTCGTCGTAGGCAAAGTGCGAGATAATACACCTTGTCCTAAACTGCCCTTCCTGCGGGGAGTCGCCATTATCCGCCCTGTCGTTGGGCTCGGTCAGGGCATTATAGTCGAGCTGACTCGATGGCGTGTTGGGATATGTATTGAAAGTTGGGTCGGTGTTTGAGAGGCCTGGAATAATTCCACCCTTGCTGAGCGCCTCGACTTTCTTCGGTGAAATTTGCGCGCTTAAAAGCGGCGTCACCATCGAAATCACTAGCAAAGCAATTAACGATCGCACACCTATATTGTGAAACAACCCGTGCAGTTTTGTTCTTACCATAACCCCTTAGTCCCTCTTTTGTCCTAAGGCAATACGAAGACTGGACGAAACTATAGCTCTCGCCAACTACTAGTATCAACCAGCTCCCTTACCCCTTTAGACATAATATAAAAATATATTAGTTAATCTTGTCTGATGCCAGTATACAAAGCCAAAGCATAACCAGCAAGTTGGATTGCTGGCTTTTGCGGGAGTTGCATGTGGAAATGTAACTCCCTGCCCTGCTTGACACCAGCATGCGTCCGATTCAGAATAAGCGCATCGCATCAAGGGGGTGCGATAAGCCAGAAAGCGCCACCAGGAGGTAGCGTATGTCACCCACGGCAACCGAAGTCACCACAGAGTCGGCAGCTGTACCGACAACTGACGCCAACATCTACAGTCGGCCCAGCGAGGCCGACGTGACCAAGGCGATCATGAACGAGCTTCCCGACTGCACGCACGAAGCGGCACTCGAGTTCCTCGACTTCATGCGTCAGGCAGTCGGCATCGCCGACACGACCGGGGAACCGTACGGACTGAGCGACGACGAGGCTGGTGGGCCGACGCACCACATCCTCAATGTCGTGATGCCAGACGGCGCAACGGCTGTTCCAGGGTCGGCGCACGACCTCCTCCAGCAACTGTTCTCGCCCAAGGAAGGCGTGCGGTTGCTCACCCATGGCCGTGGCACCCGCTTCTTCGAGGGTGACATGTGTCAGATCGTGGTGGTCGTCATCACCTCACAGATCATCGACGGCTGAGTCCGTACTGATCATCTCGGCGGTATTATCCTGCCGAGAACCCATTCGTCGGCCCGTACGCTTGCACCGCCGCAGGCGTACGGGCCGACACCCTACAACATCGTTATAAAATCGTTATAAATTTGGTTTCAAAATTATCAAGATTGTGGCTGGCCTCTACGCCCGGCAGCGCACATCAGCGCGCAACGGGCGTAGAGGCGACCATCGGAAGGAAGTTAGTGCTTAGCTATTGGGCAGCGTGAGGCTGTGCGGAGCGAATCTCCTTCCAGTACTCAGTAATTGCCAGGACGCTCAGAAATATGGCAAAAACTGTTGTCATCCAACCAATTCTGACAACGAGTTCGGCGGCGAATCCAGACGCGAATGCGCTGGAGAGCAGGAAAAACACAAAACCGCCGCTGAGGGCAAACATGGCGTGCTTCCCTGGTTTGTTCACTTCCAAGTTGATGTGCCGAAAGTATCTGGCAACCAGGGTCATGGTAGCGATATACATTTGCTGCGCAATCGCAATGAGCACAAGAACAACTGTGGCTGTGTACGTTGCGCCGTATGCGACCAGGTACAGCCCGAGAATGAAAATCCCGCCCTTGTCGGCGGTGGCGTCCAGCTTGGCGCCGAATTCGGTCATCTGATTCATGCTTCTGGCCAGATAGCCGTCCAGGTTGTCGCAGAGTCGCCCAACGATAATTAGCGCCAGGCCGAGCCACTTGTTGCATGCGATGGATTGCCACACACCTATCAGAACGAGCACAACGCCCGCCAGCGTAATGAGTGTAGGCAGCGTTAGTAGCCTTTCTTGTGCCGAAGTTGGCTGAGTCATCGCCTCTTCCTCCGATGGGAAAATACACCGGAACCTCCGGATAAGATATCTTTATCATAAAAGTGTCAAACTATCAATGCAGCAAAAAAAGTTGTCGTCAGGCACCGCTTGCTCGGTGCCTGACTAGGGGTGCTTGCGAAAAATGTTCATTTGCTGTTGATCACTTCTGCGATTAAGATCAGCACGAACATGATAATGAAAATCCACTTTAGCATTGTGGTTATCACGGGTTTACCTTTCTCGAGCCAGGCGCGTTTAAAACGAAGCTTACATTTTAGATCGCACCTTGCCCGAGAAAGTCGCAAGCAACAATATTATATCATTTTCAAAGCATATTATAAACAACGTTACTCCTAGTTATGCCTTTAAAACATAAGCTTGCGTTGCTCCAAGTTGCTTTTGATTGCGATGCAGGGTATGCCCGTTTCAAAACAGAGTCAGTGTGTTTCGAAACGGGCATACCCTGCAACGCATCAACCCCAGCTCATGAAGGGAACGGCGCGAATAATTAGCGTGTCGTTGCCTGGTGTTGGAGTGATCAGATTTATATATCGCTTTTAATTGTCGTTTATATTGAGCTTTCCTGCTTGCTCGAATACAAGGCTTTCATTAATGAGCTTCGCGAGGATCTCTTCAGTGCGCGGATCGTTCAGATATGCCAATAACTCGCTTCGAGATATCGACCCAACGAGCAAACGCTTCAAAATCTTGCCCCGCAGCTGCCGAGGCGAACCCTCAAAGCGACTCTGCTTTGCATGATGTTTGCTCCGGCGTGACGGATTTGGCGTGGTCTGCTTAAGATATGAGCCATAGTCCATTAAAGCCCAGTACCATTCTCGCGGTTGTGAGTAGTCAAGCGTTAGCTCGACCAACTGCCTGATCTCTCTATCGTCCACGGCGCTAGCGTCGTTAAAAAAGTGGTGCAAAAAGACTGACCTGATATTGGTCTCGATAAACACTACCGGCCGATTAAAGGCATACGCCATTATCGCACCGGCCGTGTTTGGTCCGATGCCCGGCAGTGCTTCTAGCGCACTTCTATTCTGTGGAAAGATGCCTTTATGTTCTTTTGTAATAACCTGGGCGGCCTTTAGTAGGTACTGCGCTCGTCGGTTATAGCCAAGCCCGCTCCACTGCCCTAGCACATCGCTAAGGGGTGCTGCCGCTAACGCTTGGACTGTTGGAAACGCTGCCATGAAAGCCTCGAACTTTGGTATAACGCGCGATACTTGCGTTTGCTGCAACATTACTTCGGATACCAGTACCCAATATGGGTCGGTATTGCTGCGCCAGGGCATGTCGCGCTTGTTCGCAGCGTAAAATTCCCAAATCGATTTCTGAAAATCGGCGATTTCCATTTCATTTATAAGATCAGACATACATATACAATGTACTATGGATACTATAGACTTGAGACAATTAACTGGAAATGTTTTGCTATGAGTGCGCAAGATTCGATTGATACACTACGTTTTTTAGATGAGGAGCAGGTACGCAGCCTAGCTTCGCACTACACAACTCCCCTTTATGTGTACTCTAAGGCCAAGCTACATGAGCAAGTTGAGCATGCCAAGCGCTTCACTGCGCCGTTTGGGATTACAATTCGATATGCCATGAAGGCCAATCCGCATCCAGATATACTCAAGCAATTTCATGACGAAGGTTTGCTGATCGATGCGAGTTCTGGCTATGAAGCCGAAGCTGCACTTGCCTGTGGCATTCCTGGTAGCGACATTATGCTCACCTCCCAAGAGCTGCCGAAAAATTTAGCCGAATTATTACAAAAGGGCGTGCACTTTACAGCCTGTTCACTACATCAGCTAGAGGAATATGGCAAGGTTGCGCCTGGCACTAAAGTCGCTGTTCGCATCAACCCCGGCATTGGCAGTGGCGAGAATAAGAAAGTGACAACCTCCGGCCTATCGGCTAGTTTTGGAATCTGGTACGAGC
>CAZHXE010000104.1:0-4189 GCA_964536005.1 uncultured Candidatus Saccharibacteria bacterium | reverse complement strand
ATTCGAGTTCTGTACGTCGAACGACTTGCCATGGTTCGGGCCTACTTTACCCGCATCGTAGCCGCAATTGCCGTGGTTACACTTTTGCTGGTTATCGTTTTCCCCTTAGTGAGCGAGATGCGCCGTAAGGGCGACCGAATCGTGGAGGATAATTATTTTTCTGTAACGAGTGACATCAATAAATATGCGCGCGAGAACAAAAAGCTCCCCGAATCGCTTGATGATGTTGAGTTTGACGAGGAAGCGCAGCGGGCCATTGATACCGGCAAACTCACGTATAAGACGCTTACCAACCCGAGCGATATAGACATTACGCCAAGTCTTCAACCTGTTGAGGATTTCAGTCCAATTTCAAGCCCTTCGTACTACCGTGACACTCAGCGAACCTACGAGCTATGCGTAGATTGGTCGTTTGAACGCGAGAATGGCTACGACTCATCGTACTCAGGTAAAAACTTTAGCAGCTACTACGGCCACAAAAAAGGCAAGCAGTGTTACGAAGAGACTAGTTACGGTTATTAGACTTTTGTTCTAGTATTCTGGCATGTTTCAAGTTTTTAAGTCTGCATTAGGAATATCGTAAAACAAACACATTTGGCAATTAAATTGATAGTCACAGGATATTCCAAGAGCAATCCTATTGTAATAATAAATATTTATGTTATAATACTATTACTCATCGCTAGTGACAGGAGTATTGCATGAGACGAGTAGCAAAGTACACCGGCATCGCCTCCATTCTGGTGGGTGTTGCCTACGGCCTGCTCCAGGCCTTCGTGTGGCGAATCAACAAGGACATGGAGCGCGAGTTCGCTCCCGATCACTAGGCACATCGCCCCACACGCACGAGCCCGAACGTGGCCGCCCAATACGGGCGGCCACTAGTAGGGCTCTTTTACTTTTATGCCTCCTTTTTTGTACTTGGCTAATAGCTATTAACATATCCCCCGGCATCAAATTCCAAACTACTCCCTGTTCTGTTAGTTGAAATTCAAACAAACTATGATATAACTTAACGGTCTCACCCCACCAAACAGGAGGTTCGGATATGAGGCGAATCATGTGGGTCGCGGCTGGCGCTGCGGCCATATACAGCGGCAAGTTCCTCATCCAAGGGGTCGCCCAGGTCTATGACATGTCGCAGCGTGCGCGCAGCAGCGCACGCATCGGCGGGCAGTAGCCCTACTTCACCCACCACACCTAGCCCGAACGTGGCCGCCCGCACTGGGCGGCCACTAGTAGGGCTCTTTTACTTTTTACGCTACAGGGCTATTGTATATTTTAATAAACATTGTATTATTGTGTCGTTGATACCCGCTAGCCCCTGGAGGGGAAACAAATGACAACGACAGCACCACTGTCGGACGAGCAGATTGCCATGCTCATCGGTGGCCGGGCCGAGGTTCGGTCAGAGGGACAAACGTGGTATTCCACCATCGAGTCACTCAGCATCGAATATGTAGGAGCACAGAAGCTCTGGTGGCTGTCGCTCGTAGTTGCAGCGACCCCCGCCATTGACGAAACACCAGCCCATGACGAGTGGGTATACGATGACTACGTCTTCGGAGATGGCTACTCGTTCCTGCAAGAATTGGAAGGCGATGCCTTCTACCTGCAGGTCCCGGCCTTGGGTCAGAGTATCGTCATGTGGCCCGTCGGCTACAAAAAGCCGGTGGAGCTAGCGCGCAAGGAGCTGGAGTCCGCGCGACTCATGAAGGTCGCCGTCGGCCCAAAGGGCCGCTAGCCAAACAACACCCGTCCCCGATTCGTACACGAAAAGCGCCCCGTCGCCGTGTGCGGTCGGGGCACTTTTCATTTTGGATGGCAAAAACTAATACAAAGAGAGGCTACGGTTATAACGATTTAGAATGTCCTGAGGGACGATGAGATTTGATGTGTGTGGCGCCTCGGCCCGGCCAGTCATGGTGTGTCTCCGCTGCATCGCGGAGGCTCACCTGACTGGCGCGGGTGACGAGGCGCCACACGACCTTGGGCTAGCTAACACCCTGCCCGGCTCTTTGCCGCTTGAGCCGGGAATGGTTGGGTGCTAGCCGAGCGGTACGCCCACCCAACTGGTGCTGGTGGAGATTCGCACCTCGAGGACGTCGGCCCACAGCATGAACGTGTCGTAGCGCATGTTGGCGGCGCCGCATGAGGTGTTGCTCAGATACCACTGCCCCGTACGCTTCTTGACGTACATGCTGACACACATGCCGTCTTCGAGGCGGTCGTCGACGGCGAAGGCAGTGAAGCCGGTGAGCGGCCCACTCGTGATCCGGTAGGCGCGCCCACACCCCCAGCTGACGCTGACCTTGGCGTTTGGAACGCCGCAGGCCGTCGGAGTGGCCGCGGCCACCGAAGGAGCAGCCACCGCTGCCGCCACGCTGGGCGACTCGACGACGCCGACGGCCTTGGCGACCGGCGCATCCGCCTGAACGGCGATGCCGTAGCCCGTGACGCCGCTGTTGGGCGTGGACGGCGAAGCTGTTGCCGCACTGACCGGCGAAGCGCCGAAGGTGACACCGGCCATCAGGCCGAGCGTCGCCAGCGCTGCCAGCAGCAGATGCCGCAAACGCGGCGGGTAGTTTCTCATATTTCAAGGTCCCTTCAGGATCGCCGGGCGGGATGCCCGGACGCAGTGATTTTAAAGTGGTTCGCTTGATTTTGCAATAGTTCGCTTACTTAGAATGCCTCGTAATGGGCCGCTCATACGTAGTAGCATTGCTTGCAAGATTGTACTTTTACTGTACGCTAGGCTAAAATTAGCATGTCCAGTACCCGAGAGAAGGAGAACCGGATGGGCATATTGGCATTTGCGCATCCCCGAGAGGGGATTCTGCACTACATAGGCGATGCAGCAGTTGTCGCCGGAATCACCGCGCTGGTAGTGGTGATCGTTGCCGCGGCCATCATGCAGCGGCAGTCGAAGATCAAGCCGATCGACATGTTCCTACTGGCAGCCACCGCAATCGGCGTGCTGGTGGGGTTCGTGAACGGCGGGTCGGTAGCGGTCTTCCTGATCGCAAGCCTCGGTGCGTTGATCTGTGCCATCGCGCTGGTACTTCGCATCGCCACGTACATCGTGCGCTTCCGCCGGCAACAGCTGCCGGCACGCAGCTTCAGCTAGCGGCGAGATGCCGATTGGGTCCTCTGCGGCAATTCAATTTGCCGCAGAGGACCCGACTCTACAAAGCACTATTATGAACACATTACCCGACTATAAAACTTGGACATACTTCCGCCACGACAAACCTGTCAAACTTGAATCAACCTCTTTCAACAAGCTTGAACGTGAATGCTACGCAAAGAGCATCAATGGCGTTGAGTGGTCGTGTGGAGTTTTTACATTAAATAGCAATCCAATTATGATGGCGTGGGGAATACGAGCAGAACCGCACTGTTCATACCATGCAATCATGCAACCAAACGGCCAATGGACCGAGCCGATAGAAGGCTGTCCACTGCCCCAGCAGATTTCTGAAACTGAAATTGCCTTTCGACTACCCGGTTCAGACGCTTTGGTGCATTTTTCCTCGGTTAAGTAGTAGTTCATTACTGTTACGCTCTAGAATCATCAGGAGCGGCATCTTGGTATTCGTGCGGGAACCAGTTTCTACGCATATCTTCAATCGATCTACCTCGCATGCGCTCGAGATAGAGACTCGATTTAACCGTACTCGCCAGTTCCTCACGCAAAACGTCATCAAAACCAGGGAAATAGTCCCGATAAAGCTCAGTCATGGCACTAAGTCTATCCTGTGAGCCGATCATAAGCTCGCCAGGTCGAGCAATGAAGTAGCGACATGTCTCGGCGAAATCTTCCCGCCTTCCCGTTGTTTCATCTTCTTGTCTGCTCTTCGTGACATACGGTGTTACCGCAGTATCGTCGGCGTCGATGTCTTCCTCCCAGCGTTTCATGGCAGCCGCGTCAACATTGTAGTGGAGCGCATGTCCATACTCATGAAGCGTAAACTCGAAGAACGTCAGGCGCAATTCTTCTGCAACCATCCTCTCGAGTTCCTCTTTGTTTAGGTACTGGTACTCTTTCTTTGTAGCGGAATCGTAGATACGCTGGAGATATTTGCGCGATACAACTACTATGCCTTCACCATGCTTTGATCCCGGTATGTACGAAGCGGCATGGATATCGGACGACTCCTCTTCTTCAGTTAAATCACGAACTTCAAAC
>CAZHXE010000103.1:0-4222 GCA_964536005.1 uncultured Candidatus Saccharibacteria bacterium | reverse complement strand
TATAGTTCTGGGTATCGCATTAGGCTTAGCCTTAGTGGTGTTCCTTATTATTGGCCTGACCCAACGAAAGGGTGGCAAACTTAACAAAGAATTTTATCAAGAACGCTGGCAAGAAGTTATGAAACTGGCTCAATCTGAGAGTGGCTGGGTGCAAGCGTTAATTGAAGCAGATAAATTGCTTGACGATGCTCTGAAGAAGTCGGGCTATCGAGGTAAGACCATGGGGGAGCGACTTGTGTCGGCTTCGCGTGCGTTCTCGAACAAAGACAGTACTTGGGCAGCACATAAACTACGCAATAGAGTCGTACACGAGACAACGGTAAAGTTGCGCGCTAACCATATTCATGGCGCGATTAAGGCATTTGGACGATCCTTGAAAGATTTAGGAGCACTGTAGAGTAATGATCACTAAAGAAATTAAAGACCAGTACGAAGCGACGATAGGTATTGAGTGCCATGTGCAGCTAAAAACACGCACAAAGCTATTTGCTGGTGTCGATAATGATGCTCGCGACGCCAAGCCAAACACCTTGGTGTCGCCAATCTGCTTCGGCATGCCCGGTGTCCTACCCGTTTTGAACGCAAAAGCAGTTGAGCTTGCAGTGCGAGCCGGCGTTGCGTTAAATGCCGAGGTAGCTACATTTTCCAAATTTGACCGCAAGCATTATTTTTATCCGGATCTACCCATGGGGTACCAGATCACACAATTTGATGAACCTATTGTGGGCAATGGCAAAGTTGTTGTGCCGCTGGACGATGATTTCTTCACCGTGCGTATCACGCGAGCGCATCTTGAAGCCGATGCCGGCAAATCTACCCACCCAAGCGGTGCTAACTACAGCTTAGTCGATCTTAACCGCGCCGGTACACCGCTGCTCGAAATCGTATCGGAGCCGGATATGCACACACCTAAACAGGCGCGCGCCTATACTCGCGAGCTTTATTTCCTGATGAAATACAGCGGAGCATCGGATGTGGATTTGTTCCATGGCAATATGCGTTTTGACGTGAACGTTTCGGTTGCGAAGAAGGGCTCAGATACCCTGGGTACACGCAGCGAAACCAAAAACCTTAACTCTTTCCGCATTGTGGAAAAGGCGGTTGAGTACGAGATTGACCGCCAGATTGAGTTGCTCGAAAGGGGTGAGCAGATAAAGCAGGAAACTCGAGGCTGGGATGAGGCGCGTTTGCGCACGTTTTCGCAGCGTGACAAAGAAGACGCGCATGATTACCGTTATTTCCCCGATCCTGACTTGCCGCCAGTAGTGATCGAGCAGTCGTTCATCGATCAAATAAAATCCGAGCTCGACGCATTGCCGCCAGTTATACGGGAACGCTTGCGAGCGGCAGGTATTCAGAACCAAAAGATTGATACAATTCTTGACCACGAAGCCTGGGTGGATATCATCATGACAGCCCTCGAGGAAAAGCCCGACGACAGTAATCTGGTTGGTAAAATTGTCAACTGGCTAGTGACTGATCTAAAAGTTGAATACGAAACCGCCAAGCACGCACTTACATTCGCGCACTTCAGTGAAGTCTACGATCTACTCCAAGCGGGCAATTTAAGCTCCACTGGCGCCAAAGAGTTGTTAATAATGTTGCTTAACGAAGGTGGGTCGGCCGCAGATGTCGCCAAACAGCGCGGTTTGATCCAGACCTCGGATGAGGGCAGCCTCGAAGAATGGGTAGTACAGGCTATGAACGAAAACCCGCAAGCCGTTGCCGATGTTAAGGCAGGCGAAGACAAGGCGATCGGATTCTTGGTCGGTCAGGTTATGAAACTCTCTAAAGGGCAGGCCAATCCAGGCATGGTTCAGAGCCTAATTCGCAAAAAAATCGCCTGATTGTTAGATTTAGCAATAATACTGCTTACATGACGCTGAAGAAGCTATGGTATAATAGTGCTTATGACAGATAGTAACGCAGATCTACTCATAGCTATACTCTCGATAGGAATTACTATTGTGTTAATTTGCACCATTGTTGTGCTGTATTACATGATAAAAATCCTGAAGAGTTTGCGGTCTATTACTGAAAAAGCTAATCACATTGCTGGGAATGTCGACAGCGTGAGCGAATTTTTTAGTAAGACTGCTGGTCCGGTTGCCATTGGTAAATTAATTGCGAATATTGTTGAGACCATGCGTCACAAGGAGGAAAAAAAGAAATGAGTCAAAAAGGTGTTTTAAAAGGTGGAATCATTGGAGTTGTCATTGGAGCTGTTTCGGGCATTCTGCTAGCGCCAAAATCTGGCAAAGAAACGCGTGAAGATATCAAAGCTGCAGCTGTACGTGCGAACCGCGAGGCAGAAAAGCGCCTGAAGCAATTACATGTTGACCTTAAGGTACTCTCAGAAGAGCTTTTGAAAGATGCAGAAGCGCTCAAAGGCAAGGCTCGCGCAGAGTATGACGACCTTGTAAAGCGTGCCGAAATTGTACGAGGTAAGATTAGCGAAACTATTTCATCGGTGCGCGACTTCGAGGCCGAGGACAAAGACGTTGAAAGCGCAATCGCTCAAGGCGAGACGTTAGTAGAAGAGATCCACACCAAGCGGTCCAAAAAAGCCTAATACCTCCACAGGTGAGTAGTAACGTGGCACACAAAGATACAAAGTCCTTATCAGTAACAGATTACGAAAAACTCGGCAGAACACTGGAGAGCATCTTTGAGGGCGGGTATATTAACCATTGGCGCGTCTATAAGATCAACTTGATTCGTGGCATCTTTTTTGGACTGGGTACTGTCATAGGAAGCACAATTTTTATCGCGCTCGTTATTTGGTTTTTGTCATTCTTTGCCGAAATTAAAATTATTGGCGACCTCGCCGAAACAATTCGTAACTCGATTAATAAATAATTCTGCCCATCGCCATACATACATCACATGCTTTATTGTGATGTATTTTTGTGACGTTGTGCTGTAAAGCTTAGGCGCTTACATGTAAAATAGAAACAGATCTATAGAAACGTGTGTTGATGTGGAGGGTACGCCAACAGTGAGCAAAACGCTTGTTGCTTCTGATTATGTTCATTTGCACAACCATTCGCACCACAGTGTGCTGGATGGACTGCAAAAAATACCCGCGATGGTTTCGCGGGTTAAAGAGCTGGGAATGGAAGCCGTGGCAATGACTGACCACGGCACGCTTTCTGGTGCAATCGAGTTTTACAGCGCTGCCGAAAAAGAGGGGGTTAAGCCAATAATTGGCATCGAGACATATGTGGCTGCACGAACGCACCTCGACAAAGATCCATCTAAAGACAAGGCGCGTTATCACCTTATTCTGCTCGCAATGAACAATACGGGCTACGAAAATCTGATGCGTCTGAGTACCATCGCCAACCTCGATGGGTTTTATCACAAACCCCGTATCGACCACGATCTACTCGAAAAATATAACGAGGGCTTAATCGTACTATCTGGCTGCATTGGTGGAGAGATTGGTGAAAACCTGCGGGCCGATCAAATCGATAAAGCTGAAGAAATCGCTCTGTGGTACAAAGGAATTTTTGGGGACCGCTACTACATCGAACTTCAGGATCATGGTCACCAGTGGGAAGAACAAGGTAAGGTTAACGACAAATTGATCACGCTTGCCAAAAAACTGGATCTGCCGATGGTCGTTACTTGCGACGCGCATTACCTAGTGCATGAAGATCAGGAAGCACATGAAGTGCTGCTATGCGTCCAGACGGGTTCATTCTTAAGCGACACCGACCGAATGAGTCTGACGGATACCGACCTGTATTTAACAGAGCCTGATGCCTTGATCAAGCGCTGGGGCGAGGTGTTGCCAGAAGCCATTTCAAACACTAAGGCAATCGCGGATCGCTGCGAAGTGAAACTCAAACTTGGTGAAATCCTGATCCCAAAATTCCCACTGCCCGATGAGTCTCTGACCGAACAAACCTATCTTGAACAGCTAGTATACCGCGGCTTATATCGTCGGTATATTAAGCCAGAGTCTACTGACGATGACTTAGCCAAACTGCCTGTTGAAGATTGCAAAAAGGCGCTTGGTGCACGCCAAGATGTTATGGAAAGGGTGGTTTACGAGCTCGATGTAATTAACAAAATGGGCTTTGATGGCTATTTCCTGATTGTGCAGGACTTTATTAACTGGGGCAAGAATGAGGGAATTGTGTTTGGTCCTGGCCGAGGTAGTGCCGCCGGTTCTATTGTGGCCTATGCGCTCAAGATTACTGAGCTAGACCCACTT
>CAZHXE010000102.1:0-4227 GCA_964536005.1 uncultured Candidatus Saccharibacteria bacterium | reverse complement strand
TTCACCGGTTCTACACTGATGAGGTGCTCCTCGAGCACATGGAGCCCCTGCTCGCGAATAGCAGCGTTGACCATGCCCCTCATGTTCCCCGCCAGCCGATACGCAACCACCTGCTGAGCAGTGAAGGCAGGAGTGGGCTCTCTTGGATTGCTTGCGACAGGGAGAGCGTACTCCTTGCTCAGCTTAACGATAACAGAAATCAACTGACTCTCCTTCAGATAAGAATGTGCGCGGCGGGTTGCCGAACTGTCACCATGACAGATTTGTAAATTATAGCATATTTTACCTAAAAAGTCTATATCTATACATGTCATAACAGATTGAATAGTGCTTAAAAAAGAATAGGCCCGCCGGCAGACGTACGCGATATGCGTTTGGTGATCACCGCTCGATAAAGCGGCGATCGCATATGCGTACTGGTCTGCTGCGAGCCTCTTGATCAAGCCCCCTGTCTCGGCTTTTCTAGGCGTGGCGCGCCTTTAGCGAACGGATTGCCACGTCTCTGTGACTACTCCGAAGTTGTTGCTGCTGGCACCTGCGCCCGTGACAAGGACGATGTCCGTGTCCAAGACATTGGGGAAATAGCGAGGGTCAGAGCACTGTGTCATTGTCTCGAAGACACGGCTCCGAACCGCTTCGAGCAGTTCAGCCTGGGCCTCGAGCAGCTCTGGCTTCTCCATGGGAGATACTTTGATCCACATGTCGGGCACATTGCCTACCGCCCATCCACTCATGTTCTGTGGGAGCACGAGGACTTCATCTTCCGTCACTTCTACCCCAACCTGGCACATTGCTTGTGCGACGATCGAGGGCAACGCAGCGATCACATTCGCCGCGAGACTCTGGTACTCGCTCAGCAACGGTAGTGGAAACTTCGTCTTGAGCTCTGGCAGAGCATACTCACCTTTGAGTGACACGCTTACTATGGGCACCGGGCCCCTCCTTGTTGATGTACACCAGCATACGCCGGTTGTCGACTTGACGAGCGCTATTTTATCACATTTTACATAAAAAGTCTATGCTTTGTAGCTATTCACATTAGATACCAGCTGCGGCCACGCCCGCATAAACCCTGCCAAAATTTTGTAGGTGTCGTAGTCGAATGGGTAAGCTTGGGTGCTATCAAGCTCGCCACTCGCGTTGCCGTCGTCGTACACACCCAGCACCGACCATTGGTCCACTACCAGCTGGCGCTGAGGCGAAACGTGCAGCGTAACGGGGCCTTTATACGGCCAAGACTTGAGGCGAGAATTCGCAAAAGCACTCATCAGCCGCAAGCGATACAGCTCGGGTGGCTCTTTCAGAATACACGCGCCTGCGCACTTACCAAGCCGATAATAAAAACAGGCGCTTTTGGTGCGCTCCAAACCCAATAACTTTGAGCAGAGCTTGTGCTGTTCGCGAATCGCTTCTAATGTCTGCTTGGCGCTGGTGCGGTTGTCGTGCACCCCCATAACCGAATCCATGTCGGCGACGTCAATGTCCTTGGAGGTCGTCATTTCGACCCGCGGATAGCCTTCAGGCGTCTCTTGCACATGCAGCAATACTCGCTCGCGCTTGCGGCGTAGCATACGGTTGTGCAGCGGCAGTAATTCTTTAACCAGTTTAGATTCAAGCAGCAACGCCTCGAGCTCGCTCTGGCAGCGAATCACCTCAAGCTTATGCGTTGAGAGCGAAATCTTCATTTCTTTATCCAACTTGGTCGAAGCCGTAAAGTGGCTCAAAATTCGCTTGCGCAAATGCTTGCTCTTGCCCACATACACGGGCGCGCCATTGGCATCGCGAAAAATATACACCCCCGGCGTATTTTCGATCCCATCTAAAAACGACGCATCAAAGTTAGACGGCAGCGACTTGTAGACAAGCTGTTTTTTGAGCGCTGCAGCCACGACTTCATCGCCATGTTCCGTGCGCGCGAGTTGCATAAATTGCCACACGGCTTCGACATCAGCCATGGCACGGTGACGGTCTTCGACCTCTATGCTATGCCGGCGAATAATATTTTCCAGACTGTGACTGCGCTCGTTAGAGTACAATGCACGCGAAAGTTTGACCGAACAAAGCAGACGCGGCGAAAACTGGTAGCCAACCTCTGCCATTTGCTTCTTTATAAATGAAAAGTCGAAGAGGACGCTGTGGGCAAGAAAATAACTGTCGTCGAACAGTTCGTTGAGACGCGGCGCCAGTTCGGCAAAGGTAGGCTGGCCAGACACATCATGTCCACGAATACCAGTGAGCTGCGTGATCTGCGGTGGAATAAATTCCTCGGGGTCGACTAAAGAGTTAAAGCGTGCCACCACCGCGTTGTCATAGATTTTGAGAACCGCAATTTCAAGAACACGGCCAGATTTGGCCGACCAACCGGTCGTTTCGATATCGACTATCGCAATCGGTTTGTCGAGCATGGGATTACATCATAGCAGTTTGTCTCTGTTTTTTGAAGCGTGCCATGAGGAGATTGTGGTATGCACGACTCGCATAAGTCTTTCTGGGCACCCTAAGGGATGTGCCCAGAAAGACTTATGCGAGTCGTGCTGCGAAACCTACTAAGTACGTAGAAGGCTCCATCCCCAGAGGGTTTCGGGCACATCCCTTAGGGTGCCCGAAACCCTCTGGGGATGGAGCCAGCACTATGATTTAAATTTTATAATCTATAACTCGCGCGACACACGATACAACTCGTACACAAGCAGCAGATCGAATAAGACCGAGATCGCTGCAAAGTTGGTGACATCATAAAAAAGCCAGGCAAGTATACCCGCCGCAGATAGGGCCAACAATGACATGATGAGGGTCGAGCTTTTTGATTTAAGAAGCACAACCAGCGTGAGCGCAAACAGTACGACCACGGTCATCGAAGCTATCCCATTTCGTTCCATGAAGGTACCAAAAATTGTTCCTTCAGCCGTACCGAATGCGCGCTCACTTACAATCTCCACAAATTGGTACAACACCTTTACACAGGCGATCAGCAAGCAAAAGCCCATAATTTTAGCGATATCACTCACCTGACTTTCGGCAGCCGTAATGTTATCTGCCTGCATAAGCGCAATGCGTGCGGCCGCTTCTGGGTTTTGTTTGGCAATGGGCTCTTTTGGTGTGGTTTTATGCACATCATCGCCTTGATTGGCCGAGGGTTCATTCATAAACCAAAGCATATCATTTTGCACTTTATAGTGCGATAATGCCTCTAATAACCGACTTTTTCACATGAAAAAAATCAAACTAAGCTCTGTTCGCTTTATTCTTGCGGTGCAATGGCAAACGTCGCCATGGTTTTGTATATGGAGTGGTGCCAGTAGTTTAATCGATGGGCTCAGGCCAATTGCCTCAGCCTACATTCTGGCTCGCCTGTTGGCTACTGTCAGCGAAGCCGCTCTGCGCGGTGGTGACGGCAAAGACGCCTACACCTGGCTTGCCCTACTTATGATTATCGAGGTGTTGTATTCACTCAATACCCACTTGTCGCGCATTTTTCGAGTCCGCTTTGAACAGCAAATCTCCAAAAACATGCACGAGCGCATGTTTTTAAAACTGTATCAGCTATCGCAGGAACAGTTTGACGATGAGGAGTTTAACACGCTCACCAACCGAGCTTTTGAAAGCGTGGTTCAGGTCTGGCGCATCGTAAATGAGATTTCGTGGGCGCTTTCTGCGGCAATCGGCTTCTTGGGCTCCATGATCGCAATCGTTGCGGTGTCACCGTGGATCGGGCTTGCCATAATTATCTCTTCGGTACCTATCACGCTCATGCAGCTGCACCAAAACAAACTACGTGAGGACACCTATAAAAAAATTGAGCCCACCGAGCGTATGATGTATCGGTCTAGGTGGATACTGACCGATACACAATACATGCCCGAGGTACGGCTGCTCAACGCCTTCGATCACCTGATTAAGAACTGGCAGCGCAGCACAACCAAGACTCAAGACATTTTGCATCAAACCGATCGCAAGCTGCTGCCACTCGACATTCTGGCCGATATATTCCAGCCACTGATTAGCTTTGTGGCCAATATCTACTTTTTGCGCCTGCTATTGCTTGGGTCCCTGCAGCTGGACCGCTTCATCTTCCTGCGCAGCATGCTAGAGCAGGCAGCAAACAACGCCGCCAACCCAGAGATGACCATCGACGGTAACCAGACCCTGCGCGTGGTAGAACCACAAGTTGAGCGGAGCGACGACGCAGCCAAGGAACGTGATTGCCTGGCCCGCCAAGCGGAAGCG
>CAZHXE010000101.1:243-4280 GCA_964536005.1 uncultured Candidatus Saccharibacteria bacterium | reverse complement strand
GCTCTCCGATGATATAGCTTTCAGGTTTTCCGACAAAAATTGGGTAGAACATCCTCTCACCGCAGACAAATATGTGCATTGGATTAACCAAATTCCCGAATCGGAGCCAATTCTTAATTTATTCATGGACTACGAAACATTTGGCGAACACCAATGGGCCGACACGGGCATCTTTGACTTCCTCGGTGCTCTACCGGGTGAGTTTATGCGTTATAGTGATGAGCGCACGTTCATGACATTGTCCGAAGCCATCGACGCTTTCGAACCGGCTGATGTTGTTGACGTGCCAAATACCATCACCTGGGCCGACTCAGAGCGTGACCTGACTGCTTGGCTTGGCAATTCGATGCAACATGATGCGATTACCTCGCTCTACTCGATGCAAGATGAGGTACTTAAGAGCAACAATCTAGATTTAATTGGTGACTGGCGTAAACTTCAGACTTCGGATCACTTCTACTATATGTGCACCAAATGGTTTAACGACGGCGATGTGCATGCTTACTTCTCGCCTTACACCTCACCGTACGAAGCATTCCTAGCATTCATGAATACACTGCGCGATATGCGTCTTCGACTTCTACAACTAGACAAGGACGCTTCATGACGCGACCGTTATTTATTGGTAACGGATCTATGTTGGTCGGCCTCGATAAATATGCGATGGTACACGACTTTTATTACCCGTACGTTGGCCTAGAGAACCATTGCAACGCGCGAAGCATGCATCATCGTATTGGTGTCTACGTTGATGGCCAAATGAGTTGGCTTGATGACAATACTTGGGATATCAAGATCGATTACGAACTAGATGCCATGGTCGGTGCGACTACCGCCGTTAACCAACGACTGCAAGTCGCTTTAGAATTTCATGATTTTGTCGATCATGAGATCAATACCTTCGGGCGCAATATTCATATCGTAAACAATGCCAGCACCAATCGAGATATTAAGCTCTTTATGCATCAAGTTTTTAAGATTAGCGAATCAAACCGTGGTGACACCGCCATGTTTGTACCGGACGGCAACTACATCCTCGACTATAAAGGCAACCGTTGCTTCATAATCTATGGCGAAGACCAGAACAATATGCCTTTTGATCAGTATAGTATTGGTGTGCACGGTATTGAGGGTAAGGCGGGCACGTATGCTGACGCTGAGGACGGCGAACTGAGCAACCACCCCGTCGAACACGGTCGCGTAGACTCTACAATACGTTTCAATAATTCACTTGCACCTCATTCGAGCTGTCGCGTGCAGTACTGGATCACTGCAGCCGCAAGTCACAATGATGCGCTGCGCATTCACGAGAAATTCAAAGGCGAAGGCTTTATGAAGCGCTACTTGGCAACGCAGCAGCGCTGGCAAAACTGGCTTAATATCGCTGAGCCTACTTTCACCAAGCTCGACTACGGTAACCAAGTTATATTTAAGAAAGCACTCTTCATTATGAAGTCGCATATAGACAAGCGTGGCGGCATCCTCGCCAGCGGTGACTCCGAGATGCTCAATTACGCTCGTGACAACTACTCATACTGCTGGCCACGTGACGCCGCATTTGTGCTGTGGCCAATGATACGCCTCGGCTACAAAGAAGAGGCCAAATCGTTCTTTGAATTTGCGCGAGACGTACTGACCGAAGACGGCAGCTTAATGCATAAATTCCAGCCAGACAGAGCCGTTGGTAGCTCATGGCATCCACTCGTTCACAAAGGCCGTCCTGAGCTTGCTATACAAGAGGACGAAACGGCAATTGTTGTATTTATGATGCATCAATACCTGCAATACACCGATGACACCGACTTTGTCCGCCGCTTCTATAAAACGCTCATCCAACCGGCCGCAAACTTTATGGAAACATACATTGATGAGGCTACCAGATTACCTCACGCCAGCTACGACCTATGGGAGGAAAAGTTCCTCACCTCTACCTATACCACGGCTATCACATATGCAAGCCTGAAGGCTGCAGCTAAGCTCGCTGAGCGGTTTGAATTTCCCGATGATGCGATACGCTGGCAAACGGTAGCCGATGAGATCAGAATTGCAGCAAAAGACGCGTTTTACTCTGACGAAAAGCATGCTTTTACCAAAGGTTTTCTGCTTGAAGAAGACGGCTCACGCACTGTCGATGATATCATCGACATTTCTAGCCTATACGGCGCGGTAATGTTCGACTTGTTTGATATTGATTCATACCAGGTTGCCTCAACAATTAAGACAGTCGAGGAAAGACTTCTGAATAAATCACCCAGCGGTGGTGTGCCGCGGTATGAATACGACTCTTACTGTCGCAGTCCTGAACCCTATCTAGGTAACCCATGGTTTGTTACTACGCTATGGCTCGGTCAAATCTATAATGAGCTTGGCGATAACGAAAAAATCGTTCCGCTGATAGAGTGGACTAAGCAAAACATGCTTAAGAGTGGAGTCTTGTCTGAGCAAATTGACCCAAAAACATCAGAACCGGTATCTGTATCACCATTAATTTGGTCCCACGCTGAGCTTGTTAATACGTTGATAGATATGGCAACCTAGAATATAGTTAAATAAAATCACTCAAACAAAAAATGTTCAAAACAATTCAAAAACACCGACAATCAACAGATGCTATACGACGATTTGCCGAGCAGCATGATTTTGTTTCGTTTGGTAACGTTGGCAAAACACGTACGTTTAATCATGTTCGTGGAGTCACCTTCTCGCCCGATGCACGGGACGACAACTACATGCATGCAGCAATTAACGGGATAGATATTACAGTGCTGACTCGGCAGGTGAACTTAAAGGGAAGCCCTAACCAATCACACGCTAGTCAAAGCGAATGGACAATAATGCGTGCCAACCTTTTGGACCCATTGCATTTACCGCATATCCTTCTCGACAACAAATCGCAGTCACCAGATTTCTATGAACATATGTCGGTCTTATACCCACGACTCAGAAAAGCAACTCATGCGCTCCAACATATTAATCCAACTGCTGACTTCACCTTTGATATTTACCTTGCGCCCGACGACGTTTACACCATTTATGAATTATTCGATTCGACGATGCTGCAGCGCATGGCGTTTTATTACACAGCAATTAATGCAGAGCTTCATAATAACGAAATTATTTTGTATGCCCCACGCTCAAGCGAGACGCTGCAAAGACTAAACGAAATGCTGGCAGAGCTTTTTTGGCTCTGCCAGCATATGGAAAATCGTACACATACTGCCGAGGCAGCAATTGCAGATTTAAGCTTCGTTGCGGCCTAAGTTTTTCTTAGTTTCTTTATAGACTACGTGCTTACGAAGAATCGGATCATACTTTTTAAGCTCTAACGCCTCTTTACCGTTTGCGGTATTTTTGCGGACAACGTAAGTACGATGATTAGACTCTGTGCTAACAAGTCCTACAAGCTTAATTTTTGAATTCTTTTTTGCCATTATCTTCCTTAATAAATCAAATCTTATGATTCTATTATAACATATTAGATAAAATTATAAAAGCCCGAACGTACCGTGGAGCCCCGACCGAGACTTGAACTCGGGACCTCATCCTTACCATGGATGCGCTCTACCACTGAGCTATCGGGGCATGCATGGCTTTTACTCATAGGAGTATAGCAAATGCCGCCCTACAGATCAAAGCAGTTCCGGCAAAACCTCACGCCAGTTTTCCCAAGTCAAACGGCGTTTGGTGGCTATGTCTTGATTATATGACTTGTCATATAGCACATGCTCCCAATCAGCCATGTCCTCAAAAAGTATCTCTGGTCTGTCATCGATCAATATATCACCATGCACAATTGGCTTAGCAGGCGTCATTATGAGCCATTCCAGCATTCGATTGCCAAAATGCTTCGATACCCATCTGTACTTCTCGCTTGGAGCATAGGGAAAAGAAACACCTGGCGATGTTAGGATAAAAACTTTGTGCCCCATTGACTGAAGTTCTTCAATGGATTCTTTCGCGCCTGGTCTAAGTTCAAGATTCTCGAAAAAGCCTTCGGCATGAATGATATAGGCATTATCACATTCACCACCAAGAAG
>CAZHXE010000101.1:0-233 GCA_964536005.1 uncultured Candidatus Saccharibacteria bacterium | reverse complement strand
GAATAATGCTATTAACCTTATCAAGCTTGTCGCGATCGGCTCCGGCACCTACATAAAAGGTTTTGCGTATGCCACCAGGAAACAACTCCTCGCCGGGATAGCGATGCTCCCAAATGTGCACAAGGCTTGCTTCGAAGTCAGTAATGACTTCATCCATATCAACTAAAATAATCATGACCCAGTTATTATACAAAAGTTTAAGCTAATGCGAAGCCTTAAATAAAAGTTCTCAT
>CAZHXE010000100.1:0-4364 GCA_964536005.1 uncultured Candidatus Saccharibacteria bacterium | reverse complement strand
TATTGGTACGACCACCAAGATGAGTGGCTTACGCCCGATGACACTAAGCTCAAACCGGATCATTTTGTCGGTGAATGCTACCAGCTTGGAGTTGACGCGGCCAAAAATAGCCCAGAAGCCGACCAGGCGATCAGGCAAATGGTGATCGACTGGGAAGCGAACGAACCCAAAACCTGGGCGCTGTGGGAAAAGATCATCGATTATTCGCATGCTGGTATCGAGCAAACGCTTGAGCGTATTGGCAGTCGCTGGGATAAAGTTTGGCATGAACATGAGCATTACGAAACTGGCAGAAAGTACGTGCAGCTAGGCCTAGAGAAAGGCGTGTTTAAAGAGCTTGAAGGTGGCGCAGTCCTCACCAACCTCGAAAAGTACAAGCTGGCTGATACCATTCTGCTCAAATCGGACGGTACATCGCTGTATATTACGCAGGATATTGCGCTTACTGAACTCAAAATGAGCGAATTTCATCCCGACAAACTGTTGTGGGTAGTAGGCACCGAGCAAAGCCTGGCCTTAAAGCAAGTCTTTGCTGTTTGTGAGCAACTTGGAATTGGCACCTTAGATAACTTTGCGCACCTGCCCTACGGCCTTGTAAATATTCTGGACGAGTCAGGGGCGCGCAAAAAGATGAGTTCACGCGGCGGCAACACCCTATTTATAGACGACCTTATCGACCAAGTTAAAACAGCGCTGTTGCAAACTGAACGCGGCTATGCCGACGAACTGGCCGAAAAAATCGCTATTGCTGCCATTAAATATGCGCTGCTCAGACCCGCCCGCACTACCGACACCGTTATAGACATCCAACAGGCCATCAGCCTAGAGGGTGACAGCGGCCTTTACTTGCTCTACACCCTGGCGCGCATGAATACGCTGCTGGAAAAGGGCGGTGGCGACCCAGAAGATTGGCGTGCATACAGCAACGCTACCTTCAATGCCAGCGAACATGACATCATCATGACGCTCTTTACCTTCCCGCAAAAAGTATTGGACGCACTGGCAGGCTATTCGCCTAACACCATCGTCGAGCCACTACTCGAGCTGTCGCACCAGTTCAACAGCTACTATGCCAAAGAGCGCTTTATTACTGATGACACAACAGAAACCCAGAAGAAAATGGCAATCACAAAGGCTTGCAAACAGGTGATGATAAATGGGCTTGCATTGCTTGGCATTGAGCCGGTTGAGCGAATTTAGAAAAGTACGACATAAAGCTCATAGATAAATTGGCTGCTTGCGCGCATACTTGCAACAAAGGAAACGAGCCATGGCATTCATAAAGGCACTTAAAATACTCGCAATACTCGCAGGAATCCTAAATCTGCCTCTTATTTTGTTTGGTTATGGCATTTTTACAACGACTGCGTTTTTTTGGTTTGCCCTACAAATGAACAAAGTTACAGATGGAACATATGATGAATCGAGCGCAAGTATGAAGCAAAAGTTTGCCGTATACAGTTCAGTCATCTTTGCTGGCTTGGCTAGCTTCTTTGATATTTTCGCCCTTGGAGCAATTGCCCACATCGATACAACTGGCACGGCTGCCGCACCCACGCTTTTTACCGGAGCAGTTGGCTGCGCTGCTCTGAGTATAGTTGCAGCATGGACAATCCATACTCACGCAAAATAACTTCGGAAAGTAAAGGGCCCGCGCCTGGCACGCTTGGTAGATCTGTTCGATCAGCCAAGCAGCCAAACACGGGCCAGGGGTGACCCGAGCCATACACTAAGCGGTATGACCCGGGGGAGTTTATTACGCGGCGGGCAAATGGATTGCCCCTCCCTTACCGCGGCATGGTTGTTGCGCGCACCGGCGAGTGGCGAGCCCCTGTCCATGATGTCGTAGTCGACCTTGGGCACGGCCTGTACTGGGATGCCGGGCGTGTGGCCCGGAACCAGCTGCTGGACCCTCCCCTTGTCATCGGTCGGGACAGCAGTCGGCCACACAGCGCTCGCACTGTTCATCTTGGGGCGCTTGCCGCCTTCGCCCGGCTGCCCGGTCGCACGCAGCAGATCGGGCAGGGCCCTGACGGCATCCTCGATCGAACCATCTTCAGCGAACTGGCCTTCGATCACGAACGTGGTTGCGCCAGTGTAATAGTCGGCCCGGTTCTTGCTGTTGTAGATCTCGCCCCAGACTGCGATGACGAAAAGCAGAACACAGAAGCCTAGCGCCCCGACCCCCACGTACGAGGGAATCCGGTCGATGTGACCCCGGTTGACGACCTTGCTCACACTCGAACGCCGATGATCACCCAAGCGCCTGTCTTCGGGATGGTCGAGAATGATCATCAGCACGCCGAGAACGCCGAGCCAGATGCCGCCCCACACATAGAGCCGCAACGAGTAGAAGAACGATTCGAGCGCCAGCCGGTAGGAGTTCAAGTAACTCCCCTGTCCGTTGCCGATGAGCTTGTAGTACAGCTCGGTGAAAATCAGCAGCGATGGCGGGAACAAAATATAGAAGCTTCCCGCCCTGTAAGCAACCTTGTCGCTGCCCATCTCGGTGCCCAGGATGGTCCACAAAGACGCACCCAGATACACAATCAAGAACAAGACGAACGGCAAAGCCGTCAAGAACCCCTCTTTTAAGAAAAACAACGCTACCTCCTGTAGGAAATGGCAGGTACGAGCACAGATGTTGTGCCTCAACCTGTAATTGTATCACTTTTATGCAATTAATTCAATATTATTATACTAATGTCAAATGCTGCTTAACCTACTGCATGACGGCGGTATAGTGTAGAATAAAGCGGTGCAAAAAAGTGCGATAATCGGTTTTGGACGCTTTGGCGAGTTGCTTGCTCAGATGAGCGAGGGGCATTTTGATGTGCATGTGGTCGAGAGCGACCCCCAAGCACGTGAACGCGCCACTACACAGGGCTTCAAACTACTGGAACTCGACCAACTTCATACTGCAACATTTATATTCTTGGCTGTGCCAATTTCTTCAATCGAACCGGTATTACAGAGTATCGCGCCATTACTAGACGAAAGTCACGTGGTCATCGACCTCTGCTCGGTAAAAGTATACCCAACCCGCCTGATGCAAAAATACTTGAGCCACTGCCAAGTGCTAGGCTCCCACCCCATGTTTGGACCAGATAGCGCCAAAACTGGTCTTGAGGGTATGCCAATTGCCTTCTGTCCCATTTCGATCTCGGAAGAAAACGAGGCCATGGTGCGATCTCTCTGGGAATCGCACGGCGTTAAGGTGATCCACACTACGCCTGAAGCACACGACCAAGACTCCGTCTACTCGCAGGCATTCACTTACTCACTCGCTAAAATAATCCTCAATATGCAGCTGCCCGACATCACATTCGCCACCAAAAGTTATAACTCTATTATAACAATTGCTGAATTATCCGCCCGTGACACTCCCCAACTGTTTCATGACATGCTGTACTACAATCCCTACTTTCCCAAGATGAAAGCAGAGCTTGAAGCGTCAATTTTAAAAACTCAATCTGCGTTAAACGACATCGCTGCCGAGCAAGACAGCATCACTCCCGTTTAGCAATTGGCTATAACGGAAGCTCAGTGTAGTCGTCTGGCGCAGTGACGTCGAATGACTGATCATAGTCATATGCCAGGGTGCTGACTTCGCCATCGGTTGATGTTATTTCGATTTCAGAGACTCGATTAGTTAGATCGTCGACCTTAATAATAGCCTTTTCCTTCTTCTGATTAGTAAATTCATATACCCTGCACATGCCGCTTCTGCAGCTCGCTTTCCCCTTATCGCTAATCTGCGAACTATTAAGCGAGGCGAGTTCATCTGCGCCAAAGCCAAGGTTTATGTCGCGGGCTATAACATCTTCTGGTGTCGTGCCAGCTGCTTGTATTGACACACGCACCCATGTGCCTGATGCGTCTTTGCTATACATTTTGTCACCTATGTAGCGCAGTTCGGTCTGCCCGTCATCGCCCTGAACAGTCATGGCCAAGTTGCCGTTACTGTCAATTTTGGCAACGCTTTCGCTGATTGTGCCGCCCGAGGAAGTAGTGCCGATAGTTACTTGGTAGTCTCCACCGATTGCCGCTGTACTGACGCCTAGCGGATTGCTGCTATTGTTTTCTGATGACGCTTGGTTGTTGGTTTCTTCTGAGGTGCGGTTATTGAGCAGTGCATAGATGGCATTACCTGCTACCAAAAACAGCACTACACCAGCGATTATAAGGATTTTTTTAAAGCTCATGATGTTTACAGTGGTTTGCTTTGACTTGGTCATATTGGCCCCTTGCATAATTACTTGGCTGATCGCAAATTGCGTTACCCATACTATACACTTGGGTACAAGAACGGAGAACAGTCGGCGCTAATTATGCTCATGTTTGCCCGTTTACCAGGCTTCGTT
>CAZHXE010000099.1:0-4367 GCA_964536005.1 uncultured Candidatus Saccharibacteria bacterium | reverse complement strand
ACCAAGGTTGGCAAAGATTTTATTGGCCGTGTTGTGTCTGTGTTTGGGGAGCCGTTAGATGGGAAAGGGCCAATTGCACCTGATGGAGTTTGGCCAGTCTTTCGACCCGCCCCGCCACTGATTAGTCGTCAGCAGCTTGATACGCAATTTGAAACCGGTCTAACCATTATTGACGCGCTTTTCCCGCTCTCATATGGGCAGCGTATTGCCATTTTGGGCGACAGTAAAGCCGGTAAGACGACAATGGCGACTCAAGTTGCTATTAACCAGCGCGGCACAGAGAAGATCACGATTTATGCGCTTATTGGTAAACGCCGTGCTGACGTAAATATGCTCCTGAACCGCCTGACAGAAAACCAGGCAATGGACAACACAATTGTGATTGTATCGACCATGTTCGACTCGCTGATTGCAACCTACCTCGCTCCGTATGTGGCCGTGTCAATTGCCGAGTACTTGTGGCAAAGTTGTAATCTTGATTGCTTGATTGTGTATGATGACCTCACATCGCACGCATACGCTTACCGCGAAATTTCGCTGCTTGCAAACGTAAGCCCCGGTCGTGACTCTTTCCCTGGAGACATGTTCTATGCCCACTCTTCTTTGCTCGAACGTGCCGGACGTATTAAGAGTTCAGGTAAGACATTGACTTCGCTGCCAATGGTCTTGGCGCCAGGCGGAGATATTACTGCCTACCTACCAACCAACATTATGTCTATTACCGACGGTCAGCTTATTTTGGATATGGATATTTTCCGAGATGGTATACGGCCAGCTGTAAGCACAGGCCTGTCTGTTTCGCGTGTGGGTGGCGTTGGCCACAATTCCAGGCAAAAATCCCAAGGCGTGCGCGTCATGCGTGCTTTGTCGGCTTATCGTGAAGCGGAGGAATTCTCGCACTTTGGTGCCGAAATGGGTGCGCAGGCTAAAACTGATCTAGAGCTTGGAAAATTGATCAACGAAGTTATTTCACAGGCTCCAGGTGAATACTTCTCTGTTATGGCGCAACAGCTCATGTTGGAAATTGTCCTCAGCAATGCTGGTAAGGCTGTGATTGATGTGCGCGCGATGAAGCAACGCGCTAACGATATCGCGCAAACTGTGCAGACAGACGAGCAATTTGACGCCGCTTTGGCGCAGTTACTTGCAATATGCGTAATAGAGAACAAGGCTAAACCCGCGCCCGAGGCTAAGCCTGCCGCTGCGCAGCCTGCTGAAGGTGACAAGCAGGCTTCGGATGCCAAACCGGAGGATGCCAAGAAAGATAAGGCAGCAGACGCACCAGCTGAGCCTGCAGAAGAGCCGGCAAAACCCACAGAGGATGAGACCAAACCACCAACTGAAGAAAAGACCGTTGAAGCCGCACCGGCTTCAACCGATGAGCCTGCTTCTACGCCTGAACCTGCAAATGACGATACGCCTGCCGAGACTGAACAGCCTGTTGCAGAACAGGATGTTCCTGCGCAGGAAGAATCAAAAGCCGATGAGGAGGCGAAGCAATGAAACGTCCACTCGAAATACAAAAAGACATGAATCAAATGAATACGCTCGTGACACTTACTGGTGTGTTTCAGGGTATAGCCAGTATGCGTATTGCTCAAATTAAAAACCAGGTACTACAGTCGCAAAACTATTTCCAGGAGTTGTGGTCGATCTACAACCAGATTCGTGTCGACAGCGAATTCCGATTTGGGCGATCCCAGCGTACGCACAAGATTATTGATAAAGAGTTGATCATAATCATCACCGCCGAAGGTGGTTTTAGTGGCGATATCGATCAAAAACTGGTTGATGAGATGCTTAAGACATTTGACAAAGAGACTCAGGACATCATTGTGATTGGACACCACGGTGCCGTGCAGCTTGCGCAGCGTAACGTTAAGATCAAGCGCTACTACAAACTGCCAACCCGTGATGCTAATATCAACGTTTCACCGATCATTAACGAAGTGCAGCAGTACCGTAACACGACCGCTTATTACCAGACCTATATTTCGCTCATGGCTCAGGACGTTAAAAAGATCAGCTTACGTGCTGCGGTGCAACAACAGGGTATGGAGGCGGAGGTTGAAGAGAGCGGCAAACCCAAAGAGATCATTACCGACGAAAATTATATTTTTGAACCGTCGACCTACCATGTGATTGATCACCTAGAGCGCTCAATGTTAAATATTGCGCTTTCACAGCTTATTTTGGAATCCAAGCTGGCACAGTATGCTTCACGGTTTCGGGCTATGTCAGCTGCAAACGAAAATGCCAAGGATGGCTTTAACGATGTTCGTCTGAGTTATTACCGCGCGAAACGTAATATGCAAGATCAACGACTGAAGGAAGTTATGTCTGGTCTGAGAAAGGTACATGCATGAGCACCGGCACTATTAGATCCATCAAGCAACTGGTTGTTAGTGTTGAGTTCCTCGACGAAATGCCACGTATTGGCGAAATTTTGCGAGCTCAAAATGCTGAGCGCTCGCCGTTACTTGTTGACTCATTCCGTGATGATACCACCGCTGTGTGCCTTAACATGCGTTCAAGCTTTGACCTCGTCAAGGGCATGAAGGTTGACTTGACTGGTCATGGCATCGAAGTACCAACTGGGCAAGCTGCGATTGGCCGCATTCTGGACGCGCTTGGCGAGCCACTCGATAATTTAGGCGCAATTCCTGCTGAAGTGAAGCGCAAGAACATATTCGATATCGGTGGCGATAACAGCAGTTTCAAGCCAGCCAAAACTGAAATCTTGGAAACGGGCATTAAAGTGATCGATTTCTTCACGCCATTCGTAAAAGGGCGCAAGATCGGTATTATTGGCGGTGCAGGTGTAGGTAAGACGGTGCTCACTATGGAGCTGATCCACAACGTCGCCAAGAGCGGCAGTGGCCTGGCCTTCTTTACCGGTATTGGTGAGCGTATTAGGGAAGGCCACGAGTTGTACGAAACGCTTCTTGATCGCAAACTGCTTCAAAACACCTGCATGTTCTTTGGACAGATGAATGAAAACCCTGTGCAGCGATCCCTGATTGGTACGGCGTCGGTTGCACTGGCCGAGTATTTCCGTGACGAGGAAAAGAAAGATATTCTGTTCTTCGCCGACAATGCGTATCGATACGTGCAGGCTCGTAACGAGCTTTCGACCATTTTGGATCAGATTCCTGCGGAAGGTGGTTATCAGTCCACTATCTTCTCGGATATTAAGTCGTTGCAGGATCGCCTCAGCTCAAATGACAACGGCTCAATTACAGCCGTGCAGACCATTTACGTGCCCGCTGACGACTTGTCTGACCCTGCTGTGCAGATGATTCAGCACGAGCTTGACTCTGTTATCGTGCTGTCTCGTAAAGTTGCCGAGGAAGGCATTCGTCCATCGGTTGACCTTATCCGAACGAGCTCATCGCTGCTGACGCCTGAGATTGTAGGGGACAGGCACTATGTGCTGTCGGTCCAAGTCCAGGGACTTATGCAGAAGTATGAATCGCTGAAGAGCATTATCGCAATCATCGGCGAGAACGAACTTTCGCCTGCCGACCGCGCTGATTATGCCAAGGCAAAGCAGCTCATTCAGTTCTTTACGCAAGACATGTTTGTGGTTGAAGACCTTTCCGGTAAACCGGGCATGTACATGACGCTTGAAGAAACGCTTAAGGGTATTGAAGAAATTATTGTATAAAAAGGTAGATTTGCATAATGGCTGAGGAAAATAATCCGCTGCACGGAGCTGATGAGGCGGCAAAAGAAGCTGCCAAGGCAAAGATGACAGAGGCGCTCAAGCAGAGCAAGGATGCTTCGAATGAAGAGTCAGAAGATTTAAGCCACGTCGAATTAGAGCAGTCCGCCAACGAGCAGTCATCGGAGCCGCTTGCTTTTGATAAAAACACGCCAAAGTCTGAGCGTAATCTTGCTAACGTAAAAGTCTATTCGCCGTTTCATGTGTATTATGACAGCGACGCCAATAGTATCTCTGCCGTTAACCTAACTGGGCCATTTGATATCCTCTATGGGCACAAAAACTTTATGAGCATTCTCTCACCAGGGGAAATTGTCATTCGCTCTAGGCACGGCGAAGAACACATAAAGATTGAACGAGGCGTTATGCACGTTCGCAATAATTCAGTTACTGTTTTCCTGGACGTTTAAACTGCGTTCGCTGATCAGGTAGCGGAACTCATCCGGGGCTTTTAGTCTATTCAGCTACCCAGTAATCGAAAAGATAGGTCGATGAACCAGAAGGCGCTGAGGTCGCACGAATTTCAAAGCCTGATGGTGAGCGTGAGATGTAGTAATCGAGACTTGCCGCCGCCGCACTAGTAGGGCTTATAACCACTCGTGGGGTACCACCATAGCTTTGCGAGAAATTTATCACTGCCAGG
>CAZHXE010000098.1:0-4401 GCA_964536005.1 uncultured Candidatus Saccharibacteria bacterium | reverse complement strand
GGAAAGAGGGCACCGCCCGAACACGTCGCCCCCAACCCCATATTGCCGCACCGATGTCGAAGCCACTGCCAGGACGCTGGATATGGCCTACTGTCTGATCCTCGGAATACTCGAGGGTCGTAACGTGGTCATGAAGCGGTACGCCTTGGTGCCGGGTGTGCCCGAGGATTAGTCCTCATAGCGAACCGCAATAGTAAGCAACGGAGAAGGGCGGGGCCAAGTGCCCCGCCTTTTTCAATGGTTTCACCAGTATTTTATGATTTTTATGCAAAGTAAAGAGGCCCCTTAACGTAGGGCCTCGTGGGTGAGATGTCTCACAACGGCTCGTGGTGGGCGAGCAAAAATGTATGCTTGCCCGGTTAGGGTAAGCGATTCGTGGAAGTGCGAGCCTGATCGACCGCTTCAATGAGCTGTGTGCGCAGCTCGTCGACCGGTACTGCGGTGATCTGCTCCCATAGTTCACCACCGAGGCAGGGCCACTCGAAGGTTCGCTGTGGGTGATGGTGCAGCCTTCGTGCGGCCCACTGGGATTCCCCAAGGGTGTCCTGGATTATCCCTAGCACTTCTTCGTTGTTGCAGATCAGCACAACAAGTCCATGCGTCGAATCCTTGCCATGAAGCATTGCCCAAACAAATCCACGCACTAGACCAAAGGCCCGGCACATTCGTGCATAGCCAAGCTCTACTGAGTTTTGCTCATGCGCAGGGTTGTGTAGCACAGTGCGAGCATCCTGAGCGGCATATCCAGCATCAACCAGGAGGCACTCTAGTTGTCTGAGAACTGCCTCATAACCGGCCATGTCCGGTTCGTCGGGTATTAATTCATTGTGGAGCTTTGCTCCCTGGGTCTCGAAGGACTCCAGACGACCGCCCACTTTCTGTTCGATTGTGGCTAGCTCGTCTTCAGCGGACAAGGTACTCTCGATTCTGTCGTGGCTTTGAGCCAATCTGGTTCGAACTAGTAAATTATGACATAAAAACACTTATTAGCAAATAATTGATAAATGTTTTGTCAGTTCTTAGGCATGAAGAAGCCCCAGGGCTCCTTCGGTAGTAGGGATACATACAGAAGGGGCCGCGGGGCGGATGTGCGCTAGTGTTCTAGCGCAATTCGAGGCTGCGAGCCAGCAGGAAGCAGAAGACCGACATTTCGCCCGGCGACTTGAGCTGGAAGCTGAAGTTCTGCTGGTCCGACACGAAGGCAGGCAGCAGCCAATCGGGCGTGAACCCTTGGAAGTCGTCGAGGGTGTAGCGTGTGCTGGCGTCAAAGAGGCTTGCGAAGTCCTCTATCAGCCGGGCATCACCGATTGGCTTTGCGAGCTTCACGCTGATTGCCCAGTTGTACAAGTTCCACCGGAAGCGAATCTGGCTGCCATCAGGCAGTTGGATGCTGCAGATGGGCAGCTTAAGACCATGGAGCAAGTATGTTCCAACGACGCGAATGGTTGGTGCGTCATTGGTGGGTTCGCCGCGCTTCTGGAACAGGTAGGGTAGCTCTCCGAGTATCCCGTTCACTATCTTCCAGTAGGTTTGCTTGTCGTGTTCGGTACCCTGGTAGGGTATGTGCATGTGGATCCACGCATGTAGCGGTTCACCGTAACGGTGCTCAAGTTCTGTTATCACTTGGTGCCTCTGGTTCTCGTGTAGATCAGACTCGACGCTTATCTTAGTAACCTTCATATAGTATTGTCAACTATGCATGCTGTTGCTACGGGGCTTTGAGTGCTACTTGTAATCAAGGTTGATCTTGAAAGATGGGGGATTTATCATGAACAAGATCTCTACGATCGTCCCTTCGAGCTAAGGAGTTGGGGAGTGAGCGCACCAAATAATGGTTCGTCGAGAGTTATGAATGGCATAATTCAGGCCATGATGGCATTGGCGGCTGCGATGTTGTTTTGGATAGTAGTGGCGTTCGTTTTTTCTGTGAACGATGCTGCTGGTGGGCCAACTGACCTTCTGAGTAAGGCGCTGATTGCAATCGGCGTTCTGCTTGTGTGTTTTTGGCTCTGGCTGGTGCCGGGCATGATATTCTCGTGGCGCATCAGCCGCAAGAAAAAGGTGTCATTTAAGTTGGTGTATCGGGCATATTGGATGATCAAGCTTGGTCGCCGGGATGCTGACTTGATCAAGATGAGCGCTGCGGATATCGAGAACTTCGTTGCGCGGAGGCGGCGGGGCATAATGCCGAGGTGAGCTTTGGGCGTGGACGAGGTGATGTAGGGGTCGTGGTCCCCACCAGGTGCCTTATGGGTGCTTGGTGGGGATAAGTATTGTGGATTTGTTTGAATGTGGCGGGCCCGACCGGATAGCGGCTTCGCCGTGCGCCAGGTAGAAACAGGCGCACGAACCGTCGGTTCAAATCCGGCTTGAGCAAGCTCAAGTGGTAATGGGATGGCCCGACCGGATGAACGCACGATGGTAGACTAGCTTCGCTATTCCACCATCTACTAGATTCTGTACGTATTACTGACCGGATAGCGGCTTCGCCTTCTTCGCCCGCATGGCGGGCTTCGCCGAACCTCCCGGTTCAAATCCGCCGACTTCGTCGGTCAGAAATAAAAAAGCCACCCTTTGCAGGGCGACTTTTTGATTTCAGTCTGGCGGGCCCGACCGGATTCGAACCGGCGATCTCCTCCGTGACAGGGAGGCGTGATAGGCCAGCTTCACTACGAGCCCTCGTCATTTTTGCTGTCAGCTTACTCAACCAAGCAAGCTTGGTTGCTCCAGCTTCTCGCAAAAGCCTCCTCTGTTAAGCTTCACAAACAGTCGCTCAAAGCAGCTCCTTCGGATTGTGAAGCTTGGTCGCTGTCTGTCGACAGCTCCTCGCTACGTGTACAGAGGAAAAACTTTCCTAGACAGAGGCAATGTTACCAACTTTTTCCTCTGTTTGCAACTAGTGGGGAGAAAATATATACTTACACTCGTTAGTTAATTAAAAGTGTGTCTAGCTTTTGCAGGCTATGCCTGAAAAAGCTGGTGCATATTGGAAGAGATGGATCGCCCGCGCAGCGAGTCTAAGGAAGAGAAACCCTTAGGCGCGGAGCGCTGGGTTTCCCATCTCTTACTAAATGCCACCTTAGCTCAGTTGGCTAGAGCGCAGCTTTCGTAAAGCTGAGGTCCGGGGTTCGAGCCCCCGAGGTGGCTCCATTCGACGATTGATTATTAAGTAGCAACTTGAATCGAGTAGCTACAAGTGTGTGCAGATTATTAGCTTGATGGCCTGTGGCTATTCAGTCAGTACTTTTGTGTGCGCAGTTCAGGTATAATGAATTTTAGCTCATGCTAGAGAAAATTTTTCCTAAAGAGTATTTTGAGGATCGCCGCGTCATGCTGCTTGCAGCTGCTGTTGCTGGTATGTCGCTCATTACCGTTGCACGCGTTCTTTTAGGAGTCAAAAGTTATAACTATAAAGTCACTATTGGCTACACGCAATACGGTGCCGACTCGTTTATATTGGGCGAGTGGTATACATTGTACGAACCGGCTGTTTTTTCATTCATCACGACTGTTATAGTGGTTTTACTTAGTTTTCGTTTATATAAAATCGATCGCAATTTAAGCTTTTTGGTGCTCGGCCTCCAGCTCGTTGTGCAGTTGTTTCTGTATATCGTAGCCGCGTCGTTGCTCGATGCTGCTTCAATTGTGAGTTAGCAGGGAGCACACATGAAAGTAAGCGATATCGAGATACCCTATAACGAGGACCGGGGCCGTATCTACAGATTCTTTGAAATGCTGCCAGCATTGCTGTCGTATAGTGTGTTTTTACTACCGTTTATTCTGAGCTTTTTTAGCCCTTCGCTCGCAGCCTACTTCCTGATTTTATACGTGCTAATATGGTTCACTCGAGCAATCGCTACATCCGTGCGGGTCTTTCAGGGCTACAGCAGAGTGAAGCAGGCGAGGCGACTGGACTGGCTGCAGCTACTTCGTGATCTTAAAGACCCTGCGGAAGCGCTTAAGCGCTATGGTAAGCAGCAGCGCAAACTCATGCGAGTGCACGCCCAGAACTTGGAATACCTGGCACATAAATCCAGTGATGATAGGCCGGAGGTCAAAGATATTGTTCACGCTGTAGTCATTGCGACATACAATGAGACCCAAGATATTATTCACCCAACCATCGAATCAATTCTGGCGTCTAATGCGACTGACCTCAAGAAAAACGTGGCATTCTTTATTGCATACGAGGAAAGGGCCGGCGAGACTAAGAAGCAGCAGAGCCTGGAAAGCATCGATAAGTATCGTGAACACTTTATGTATTCAGAAGCGATCATGCACACAGTGCAGGGGCGTGAAGTTATTGGTAAAGGCGCCAATGCAACACATGCTGGACGGCGTATTGCCGAGTGGGCAAAGGAGCAAGGGATCGATCCAGCCAACGTCCTCATTACGGTGCTT
>CAZHXE010000097.1:0-4426 GCA_964536005.1 uncultured Candidatus Saccharibacteria bacterium | reverse complement strand
ACGCGAAGAAAATCGCGAACTAGACATAGCTACTGATGGCGTATTTGTATTTGTCGGCCTCAAGCCCAACACAGAATTTTTAGCAGGCCAAAATATCGAGCTTGATGAGGTTGGTTTTATTAAGACCAATGCCGACCTAATGACCTCAATGCCAGGGGTATTTGCTGCTGGGGATGTACGAAGTGGCGCAACTATGCAAATTGCGTCGGCAGTGGGTGAGGGCGCCACAGCTGCACTCAAAATTCGTCACTTCCTTGACCATGTGCGTGTAGTTCAATAATAAGCCTAACAAAAAAGCCGACCTGGCGTGCGCCGGTCGGCTTTATACTTGTGAGCTGAATCTATTCGGCTAAATCGCCAACTTTAAGCTCTGCTAAATCGGCGCGTGCTTCATCTGAATGTGATCCACCTTCACCTAGAACTTCGCCATCTGGTGTAGTACGAGTATTGAATAGTTCCGTACCGTCAATCCCGCAGGCGCGCAAAATTTCTTCACCGCCTTCATGGTCTCCAACATAAGAAGTTAGATTGTAGACTGCCCCTTCAATTATGGTCCAACAGTCACCTTCCGTGTTGTGTGTGGCGACTTCTTCGGCAGTGTAGCTCTCGGCTGTACTAAGCTCTGATGATGTGTCGGTCTGATTATCGGTTGAAGTAGTTGTATTTGAGGCCTTGTTATCATCCCCCTTGTTGATAGTGGCAAAAGCGCCACCGCCAACCAGTACAAGTAAAATCACTACAACACCAATTACCTTACTATTCATAATCCCTCCAATGTTACTGCGTAGTAATTAGTATACTTTGTAAAGCAATGAATGCAAAATGTGGATCATTGTTGCTTAAACTGGTCGGGCAAGGTGATTGAATCTGTAAATACTCCGGTAACGCCAATAAAACTAAGGGCGCGAGCCAACGCAGCATTATTAACTGTATAGGCGTACAGCATTTTGACATTGAAGAGCAGTGCAAGTGGAACGCAAATCGGTGTGAGCCATTTATTGTAACCAAGCCAACGCGCACCGAGTTCGTGGTAGGGCTTCCCGAAGCTGCGAAATATATGGTGATAACTGTAGAGCATGGCGATGCCAATTTGTGGTGCTTTTTGCCTTACGTCGTACAAAATTTGCCAGTTCTTTGATGAGATGACGACCTTTTCCCAGCTCCATTCGTCGTATTTATTGATGATATCCGCAATAGTGTCTAAGGTTGGTTGTACGGCATGTGATGATTTAATCTCAAGGTTCAGTGGGTGGCCTTTGGCGGCACGCATGGCTTCATGTAGGGTCGCTACCTCTACAGCTTCTGAGCGAATAATATCGATAGTGAGACCATAGACAGACTGGCCGGCCCGCAGTCGTTTAGATTTTGGTATACGGTTTAGCTCGTAGAGTCGATCGAGCGTCTCATCATGCATAAGAATGGGGGTTTGATGAATTTGATCATTGCTGCGCGTACGACGCACATCGACTTCGAGGTATGCGAACCGTCCAGAAGTGCTTGCTCGCTCTATAGCGGCAACACTATTTTCGCGTCGTCCAGGCATCCAGGCGCTGCGATGTGCAATGAAGATAGGTGTTTTTGTTGCCATAGGTATTATGATTGTCGCTGAAACATGGTTCTTGACAACAAAGTACACCAGTCTGTCAAAAAAGTATACTCCTTGGCCTTTACGTGCTGCGATAAACCTCTGGAGGAAACATCGCCAAGATGCTACACTTTGATCTGAAAAAGGAGCAGACAAATGTCGTTTAACTACAACCAAATCCCCTTCGGCGAAATGCAAAAGTTTATCAATACAGTGATAGAGATTCCTAAAGGCAGCATGCTTAAAGTTGAGTGGAATCGTCATAAAGAGTTCTTTGTGCTCGACCGGGTTGAGCCAGGTATTTTTGCCAAGCCAGTTAACTATGGCTTTATTCCAGGTACGCTTGACGATGATGGCGATGAGCTCGATACACTTGTTGTCACCGAAGAACCATTACCTATGGGAGTCGTGCTTGAAGAAGCAGTCGTGATTGGCGTGATGAACTTTGAAGACGGCGGCGAAATGGATCATAAGATCATTTGCGTGCCATCTGATGACCGACATAGCGGCAATCTAACCGATTACACCCAGCTTGGCGAGAAATGGCTGCAGCAGATCGAGCACCACTTTACGCACTACAAAGACCTCAAAAAGCCGGGCACAACGATCGTGCAGGGCTTTGCCGGACCAGATGAGGCTTGGAAGGTGATTGCTGAGTGTATTGAGCGCGCTAAGAACGAGGCCTAGCACTTAGTATGGCTAAAGCCTTAGAAAAGGCCGGCGCGGAGGTGTCTGCGTACCAAGGTCGCATTGTTGAGGTAATTGTGCAACCAATGAGAAGCGGCGACACAGTGCTTCAGTTTGAGCGCGCACAGCGCTCACCTGGGGTGCGGCTGATTGCCCAGAATGACACCGGCCATATCCTCCTCACAAAAGAGTGGCGTTACGAGCTTGAAGATTACGACTACCGCCTACCAGGCGGTAAAGTTGCCGACGAGCTTAGGGTATGGCACGAGCTGGAAGCCAGCGGCATGCTTGATGAAGCTGCGAAAGCAAAAGTGATTGCGGAAGCCAAAGAAGAGGCAGGGCTAATTGTGGAGCCTGAAGATGTACGTCTGATAGAAATAGTCCCTGATGGTACAACGGTGCGATGGGACCTGTACTATTTTGAAGCTAAGAAATTCGTGGAATCCGAGCAAGCACTGGAACGTGGCGAAGATATCTCAACCGGCTGGTATAGCCCGGCCGAGATATTAGCCCTCATGCAGACAAAGAAAATTCGAGAGGGCAGAAGTGTGTATATTCTCATGCCCTACGTCCTGAACTAGCCCTTACCTTAATGTGCATGCATTATTACGTTGACGTTTATTGGTGATGCCGAAATTGGGCACTATCGCTCAACAGGTGGAATCGTCATTGCTTTTGCGCTACAATCAAAGTAACTTAAAAAAGTTAAGCTTATAAAAGATAAGAGAGGGTATTTTCCGACATGAAAACTAAAGTTGCGATTAACGGATTTGGACGCATTGGCCGTAACGTTTTTAAGGTGTTGTTTGAGCGTGACGACATCGAAGTTGTAGCCATCAACGACCTTACTGACAACAAGACGCTCGCTCATCTATTGAAATATGATTCTAACTATGGCGTATACCAGCACGACGTTAGTGCTGACGACGAGGGAATTAGCGTCAATGGCCAGATGATCAAAATTCTGAGCGAAAAGGACCCAACTGCTTTGCCATGGGGCGACCTTGGCGTTGACGTGGCAATCGAAAGCACCGGTTTCTTTGTAAAGCCAGAAGACGCACGTAAACACATTGAGGCAGGCGCTAAAAAAGTGATTATTTCTGCTCCAGCAACTGGTGACAACGCTGACGATGCCAAAACGATTGTGCTGGGTGTGAATGACAGCGAGCTTAAGACTGCTGGTGATGTGCTCTCCAATGCTTCATGCACCACGAATTGTATTAGCCCAGTAGCATCGGTTATACATTCTGCCTTTGGTGTTGAGAAAGCGATGATGACCACTGTGCACAGTTATACCGCCGATCAGAACCTGCAAGACGGCCCACACAAGGACTTGCGCCGTGCACGTTCTGCCGCCATGAACATCGTACCAACCAGCACTGGTGCAACTATTGCCGCTACCAAAGTCATCCCCGATCTTACTGGCGTGTTTGAGGGCGTGGCAATTCGTGTGCCTACCTCAGTTGTTTCACTTAGCGACTTCACATTCATAACCAAGCGCGACACAACGCCAGAAGAAGTCAATAAGGCACTTGTGTCTGCATCAGAGCAACCATTCTACCAGGGTATTCTGCAGTGCACCGACGAGCCGTTGGTTTCCAGCGACCTAAAAGGTAACTCGCACTCTGCTATTGTTGATTTGAGCCTGACTCAAGTAACAGGCGGCAACATGGTAAAAGTGATTGCCTGGTATGACAATGAATGGGGCTACTCAAACCGTTTAGCCGAACTTGCGGCTGATGCTGGCAAGCTGTTACATGAATCTGCTGGCGGCCAAGAGAATGCCGAGCCATCGCACGAAGAACACCATGGCGAGGAGCATCACCACGACGAGAACCATGAAGAGCATCACCATGACGAGAACCACGAGGAACATCACGACGCATGAAAATATTCATCGGATCAGATCATGGCGGGTTTGAGTGGAAGCAAAAGCTCTCCGAATATTTGATGAAGCACACCTACGACTATGAAGATGTTGGTGCGCATTCCTTAGATCCTGACGATGACTACCCATTGTACGCCAAGCAAGTGTGCCAGAGTGTGATTGGCTCAACCGACAAGGACCCGCGCGGTATATTGATCTGTCGCGGTGGCCAGGGAATGGCAATTACCGCTAATCGTCACCAAGGCATACGTGCCTCTGTTGTTTGG
>CAZHXE010000096.1:0-4426 GCA_964536005.1 uncultured Candidatus Saccharibacteria bacterium | reverse complement strand
GGCAGCCATGCCAGCCGCGCCTGCTTCGCCAGTTATGCCCCGCCCGGTTGTCCAACAACAACGATCCCCCCAGGCCAACCGCCCATCACAAGTGGTTGAACAAACAGCCGAAGCGCCTACCGAAGCCGCCAGCAATGACCAAAAGGTAAGCTGGTACAAGCGCCGCGTGAAGCTGGTGCCAACCACATTTGTGTTCATGCTTTTATTCGGCGTCGGCGGTTATTATGTGTACAGCAATATTCCACACTTTGCATTACGGATCGCATCCTCCAGAGCAGGCGTGCAAGCTAGTTTGCCAGGCTACAAGCCATCTGGCTATGAATTTGCTGGCCCAGTTTCTTATGCTGATGGCGTGATCGAAATGGGCTTTAAGTCCAATAGCGACGACCGTTCGTACAACATAGCCGTCAAGGAATCGGCGTGGGATTCGCAAAGTTTACTCGACAATTTCATCGAGCCAATGACCAATGACTACGCCATTTTCCAACAGGGCGGCTTAACTGTGTACGTATACAACCAAAGCAACGCCACATGGGTTGACGGCGGTACTTGGTATACTATTACCGGCAATCAGCTGATGACCAGTGAGCAATTGCTTAAAATTGCCGACAGTTTATAAACTACCCCCGCAAAAGGACATAAAAGGTGAGTAGAGCACTCTGCATTATCGACCCGCAGACTGGGTTTGACCATGAATCCGTGACTGCCATTTTCCCCGGCATTCTTGAGCTTGCTAAAGACTTTGACGGCCAGGTGTACATTATGCAATTTATTAATCAGCCTGACTCCAACTTTATTAAACAGCTCAGCTGGGACCGCATGATGGAGGGTGACGAAACCGATCTGATAGCGGGCTTTGACGAACTAAACGCCACCGTCATTAAGCACAGCACATACAATTGCATGACGCCCGAGGTTGAGAAGTTTCTGAAGGCTGGTGGCATCGACACCATCTACTTTTGCGGCGTATTCACCGACATCTGTATTCTCATGACCGCCATGGAGAGCTTTGACCGCGGCTACCGTACCTTTGTGATTAAAGATTTGATTCACACCTTGCATGGCGAGGCCGTTCATAATGCTTGCATGTACTCAATCGACTCGGCTATTGGGCGTAAGTACTTGATAAACTCGCAGCAGGCAGCAGATGCGGAGAAGCTTGAGGAGCGGCTGGAAAACTAGGCCTTTAGAGCCCAGTGCGCTAGAGATCAGGCAGGGGGTATTTTTGCAAACAGAGTCAGTGTGTTTGCCAAAATACCCCCTGCCTGATCTCTTTCGGTGCCCTTGTGCCAATGCGGCTTTTCACGACCCGCCCTCAAGCTAGTTAGGGTTTGGGTGAAGAGTCTAAGGGTAGGTCCTTTTGCAAACAGAATCAGTGTGTTTGCAAAAGGACCTACCCTTAGACTCGCCGAGGTATCCCCAATCCACTAATACATCCCCATCTCTATCATCAGCGATGAAGATGCATAAATTTTGCTAAGTCGTAGGACTAACGCGGCATGAACCACCAGATAGCTCCTCTGAATAGACTGTGGCTGCCCTAGGGCAGCCAGCCGAACGCCCCGTCGCGGACCTCTATGGTCCCGACGCAGAGTGTGCTGTTCAGAGGAGCTATCTGGTGGTTCATGGGGTAGCACTTTGTCATAACCTCTCTTCATCTGTATAATGTCTTTGCAATGAGCGAAATTCGAACTCGGTTTGCACCGAGTCCTACCGGTTTTATACATGTCGGAAACGTGCGTACTGCATTGTTTTGTTGGCTATTTGCACACTCGCAAAATGGCAGCTTTGTTTTGCGCATCGAAGATACCGATAAAAGCCGCGAGGTAGAAGGCTCCATCGATCACATCATCAATTCACTCAACTGGCTTGGACTAATTCCCGACGAAGGCCCCGGCATAGGCGGCAATTATGGCCCTTACATCCAGTCTGAACGGCTCGAATCATATCGCGCCTACGTCCAAAAGCTAATCGATAAAGGTCTTGCATATGCCGACCCATATACGGAAGAGGAAGTAACTCGCTTCCGTGAGCAGTCTAAGGCAGCAAACCGACCATTCCTGTTTCGTGAATATCGCCCTGATGATGTTTCGGTCCCGGAAAATTGGTACAAGCAAGTACCAATCCGGTTCAAAGTTTCAGACATCAAGCGCTACACCTGGCACGACGTAGTGCGTGGCAAGCTCAGCGCTGGTGAAGAGGCACTCGACGACCTGATTATTATGAAGTCCGATGGGTATCCAACCTACAACTTTGCCCACATTATCGACGACTACGAAATGAAAATCAGTCATATCTTCAGGGGCGAAGAGTTTATTCCATCAACGCCAAAGTTTTTGAGTTTATACGATGCATTAGAAATTACACCGCCAGAGTTTGTGACCGTTCCACCGATCCTTGGCCAAACCGGCGGCAAAAAGATGAGCAAGCGAGACGGCGCCAAAGACGTGCTCGACTACAAAAACGACGGCTACTTGCCGCAGACCATCCTCAACTTTCTGGCCTCGCTGGGCTGGAACGACGGCACCAAACAAGAAATTTTTACGCCCGAAGAGCTCGTGAAGGCCTTTTCACTCAGCCGCATCCAACGCAGCGGCGCACGCTGGGACGAGACCAAACTAGACTGGATGGAGTGGCAGCACCGCCTAAAGCAGCTCGAACAGAACCCAGGCGAAGTCCTTGAGTCCCTCGGCGTAAGCGAAGAGCGACGCAGCCCAGAGTTTGCCCGCTTGGCCGCTTCAAAGGCTCGCTCATTGGCCGACTTTAAAGACCAGTACGCCATTTTTACGAACCCAGACGAAGGCTTTAGCATCCAAACCTTTGACCTTTCCCAAATCGACGCTGATCTAACCCAAGAGACCGCCAAGACCTACCTCAGCGCAGGCATCACAGCACTCGAATCGCTCAGCGACTTTACCGAGCAAACGGTAGAAGCAACCCTCCGCGCCGAAATGGAGCAACAAGGAGCCTCCCCGCGAGCATTCTTGAACTTGCTCAGATGGGCCATTTGTAACCAAAAAGTCTCGCCCAACCTGTTTGGCATGATCGCCGTACTCGGCAAAGAGCGCAGCGTTGCACGGCTCAAAAACGCGCTTTAATTAACGAATATCGTTAATAATGAATGTAACAGATCACGCTAAGAGGTGACTGCTTGATTTTTTAGACCCGCTCACCGATAATGACAGCATGAAGCATAAGCTACATGCAATTTTTCTGCGTGTGAAAAGCAGTTACGCAACTCACAAAAAACGTTGGATCGCCGGTATTGCTGTCTTTTTGGTTTTAGCAATCAGTGGCGGCGCATTTGCCTACAGCAAGATGGGCGACAAAGGCATCTCGCGCACTTCTCCAGATGTAAACATCGAGCCAATCGAAGAAAAGCCCAAAACGGCAGCATCACCGCTCACAGGCGTGCAGGTTTCACCGGCCACCGCCAAACGCCCAGTGACTGCCATCGTGATCGAAAACAGCCCAGACGCCCGACCGCAGTCATCGCTCAGCGAAGCTGGATTGGTCTTTGAATCTATTGCCGAGGGCGGCATCACGCGCTTTTTGGCCATGTATCAAGAGGCTAGGCCAAAAGTAATTGGCCCTGTCCGCAGCCTACGGCCATACTTTATCGACTGGGTACAGGCGTTTGACGCCTCTATTGCGCATGTTGGCGGCTCGGCTCAAGCACTGGACGAAGCTAAGAAGCTCGGCCTAAAAGACATGGATGAATTCTTTAATGCCAGCTCGTTTTATCGCACAACCGACCGCTTCGCGCCACACAACCTCTACACAAACTTTGATTTGCTGGATGACCTGAACAAGCGCCTCGGCTACACCGAGAGCAAGTTCGACGCCTGGCCCCGCAAAGAAGACAGCCCGCTTAAAAAGCCGACTGCCAAAAAGATCAGTGTCGATATTTCGTCGTTCACATTCAGTTCCAGCTATGTCTACAACTCAGCCAAGAACAACTATCAGCGCTCAACGGCCGATGTACCAGACAAAGATCGCGAGCCCAACAAGCAGCTCGCTCCTAAAGTTGTGATTGTGATGGAGGCGGAGTACCGCGTTGATCCTGACGGTCGCTATCAGTATGACCTGATCGGTAGTGGCAAAGTGTCGGTCTTCCAAGATGGCGGCCGCACAGTTGGTACGTGGAAGAAGCCAGCCAGAGACAAGCAGTTTAGTTTTGTTGATGATCAAGGCAATGTCATCAAGCTTAACGCCGGCCAGGTCTGGGTTGCCGTGCTTAGCCCATCGCAAGAGGTGGTCTATACTCCATGATGCTGCTCCGACGCTTTGAGCGCACCATCTTTTGGCTGATCCTGATGTCGATTTTTATGACCGTCACCCTTGGCTTAGGCACGTGGTACGTACTCGCCATTATGCTTGAGCTCAGCAGTACAGTGAGCGTCGCTGGCGTGATCGGCGCACTTGT
>CAZHXE010000095.1:0-4542 GCA_964536005.1 uncultured Candidatus Saccharibacteria bacterium | reverse complement strand
GGTCAATAAAACTCGCCCGATACCAATTACATACGTGCCTAGCGATCTGGTAGTAGTGAAGGTTGAAAAGCGTACCGACAAGTCCGATGAAGAACTTATGCTTCGTAAAGAAGCAGGGAAACAGATGGAAGCGTTGTTCGCAGCAGCTCAAGCCGACGGCGTTGATCTCCTAATGGGCAGCGCATACCGATCGGCCAATTTGCAAGCAACCTACTATAACAATTACGTCGCGACATACGGCCAGGAGGAGGCCGATACGTTTAGTGCAAAGCCTGGCACCAGCGAGCATCAAACTGGTCTCGCTGCCGATCTTAGTACGCCGGACAGAGTATGTTATCTCGAAATCTGCTTTGCCGACACACCAGCCGGTAAATGGTTGGCAGCCCATGCTCATGAATTTGGTTTTACTATAAGGTATCAAAAAGGGAAAGAAACCATCACCGGCTATCAATACGAGCCATGGCACGTACGCTACGTAGGCACATCTCTTGCTCAAGAACTCTTTGACGCCAAACAAACCATGGAAGATTATTTCGACCTTTAGCCGAATCGACTTATTTATTGATTGTTACTTTAACGCGTTGGTTCAATAGATCGGTCACGCGCTTGGTTTGCGCATCCACGCTTGTGCCAAAACGAGTCTTAGCGAGCGAATCACTGGCTTTCGAGAGTTTGAGTAGCTTAAGATTTTTACGCGCTAGCAGGTTTTGGGCGGCTTCTTCTGCTGCGGTCCAGTCATAGTGCATGTACGTTGGAGTAAAGCTTATCTCAAAACCTGAATCCTTCTTAGTTGGGTCGACAGTGACACTTGCAATGCCGCCGACTAACTGGTCGATCTCCAGCTGCGAAGACAGAAAGTTGCCAAGTGAGTAAAAAACAACGGTTTCACGGTCGCCATTTTTGATCGTATCAACTGTTTGTAGTACGTGTGGACCAGTGCCAAAAATGATATCGACGCCATTTTTTGCAAGCAATCTTGCCCACTTCTCCTGGTTTGCGTCTACCGTAGCTGAGTATTCGGTACCCCAGTGAGCAGAGGAGATGACTATATCCGCGTTCTTGCTCGCTTCCGTTGCAAGTTGCGTTACCAATGCATCACTGAACATATTGACGCTGTAATTAGGAATATCTTTGTTATTCGTTAAGTCCGTAAACGCAATGAGCGCAAACTTGACGCCATTTTTCTCGAAGTAAGCTATTTTGCCTTGGTCTGCACTCGTCTTGTTAGCACCAGTGTAGGCAAGCGGCTTTATCGCGCTCCAAACGTCTAATGTAGCCGCTATACCGGCCGCTCCCCTGTCCGCCATATGATTGTTAGCGAGGTTAATAAGATTACAACCGACCTTATTTAGATCCTTTGCGAATTGTTCTGGAGCGTTAAAGCTAGGATAGCCAGCGATATTTTGCTTTGCGCCAGCACTTGGCGATTCCTGATTACAAAATACTAAGTCTGCAGCCATATCTGCTTTGACTTCGCTAAAGAACGGCGTGTAGTCATAGCCCGAAGCCGTCTTGGCGTTGGCGTTGACTGTCTCATGAGGCAACATGTCACCCATCGCATGGATGGTTATCTTTTCTGCTTTAGTCTCTTCCGGCTGAGTTTCTTGCTGGGCAGCTTGCTCGTTTTCGTTTTGAGGAACAGAAGTGAGAGGTATTTTGCCGCCTTCGGTACTGTTAACTACGCTACTTTCGTCATCTGGTGAACTTATAACATAAAAAATGCCTCCAGATGCCAAAGCTAAAGGCAGGAGAACAAGTGCGAGAAGGTAAATTTTTTTCATACATTACTATTGTATCTGAATATGGGCGACCGTCTAGAGTCATAGGCAAATCCGTTATCGCGAACGCATCAAGACTTGGTGAATAATTCCCTACCGATAAGTAATGCGCAGATGGTAGAATAAGCACTATGTATGCACGAATTAAGCTAGCAATTATAGCTCTATTTCTGGTTGGAGCCGGTTTTACTTTTTATCATTTTATTTTGAGCCCCAAAGATTCAGCGAGCAAGGTAGCTACGAATACTGCTGCCGAATCCGAAGAGCATGTTAACCGGGCGTACACTACGCTCGCCTCCTTCACGAGTGAGCAGTTTAAGTCTGCCTTTGACGGCATGGACCATCCAAATACCAAGCCAATTATTAAGCGCCTGAAGTTGTTTGATGATCCTGCCATTGATGACTACATTTATGATCAAGCCGAAAATCGTGGCTACAAGCTTCGACCGGTGGCCAACGGACGACTCAATAACTACAAAGGGATCGAGGTGCAAGAGCTCTTAATAGAAGATTGGGAGTCTATGATAGCCACTGCCCAGCAAGATGGCATCGAAATGCTGCTTGTCTCAGGCTATCGATCGGTACAAGAGCAGACAGAGTTATTTAGAGAACGTTTGATTGAAGCGGGTTTGTCTTCTGCGAGCATCCTTACCGGCTCGGAAGATGGAAAACTAGACTTCTTACTTAGCACGACGGCGCCTCCTGGTTATTCTCGCCATCATAGTGGTTACACCATCGATATTGAGACGCCGGGTTATGCGGTTTTTGACGGTTCTCCCGCTGAGGAGTGGCTGTCGGCGAACAATTATGAAAACGCAAAGAAGTTTGGCTTTATCCCAAGCTATCCGCCCGATTTACCAAATCAAGGTCCAAATCCAGAGCCATGGGAATATGTGTGGATTGGCAAAGATGTCACATTCGTGACTGAATAACTAAAAGGCACATACTAAATGTTTAGCAAACCAAGCGTACCGCTTACGATTGACCCAGAACTTATTCACCCCATAGAAATAAACGGCCTGACTGGCCGAATGGTTGTATTGGCTGCGCATGACATTAAAAAGCGAGATCATAAAATTGTTATGCTTGGTGGGCATCACACGGCGCACGAACGCACCATAAGTTTTGGTCACTTTTTGCAACAATTTGGCACTGTTTACATGATCGACCTACCCGGCTTTGGCGGAATGAACAGTTTTCAAACTGTCGGTATGCCCATATCATATGAGAGCTACGCTACTTATCTTAAAGATGTGCTCAAAAAGTACAATTTGACGGAGGATGTGACGGTATTTGCGGTCTCAATTGCTCTGCAATTTATGACCCGTATGTTTCAAATGTTCCCCGAAACCGTAGGTTGGTTTCGAAATTGCGTTGGCTTTGTGGGCTTCACTTGTGCAAAAGATTTTAATATCAAGCAGCCAAAGAAATTTCTCATTTCCATGATTGCACTTGTAGGGTCTAATCCTATCGGGCTGTTTGTGTTACGTATCTTCTACCTCAATAGATTTTGTCTCGGGGTATACATGTATGTGTTCCATTTATTCAAGAAAAAAATGCAGAGTGATGACCCTGATATGCAGAAAAAAATGCTCCAAATGGAAAAGTATTTGTGGCTCAATAACGATCAACAAACCCACGCAACTATGACGCGCGCAATGTTTAGCGTAGATCTGCGAGACTTTTCTGGGTCGGAGCCTATTCCTATCACACTAAAAAATGTCGTCGCCAAGGATGATCAATACTTCGATATCACAGAGGTGCGCAAAAACGCTAGTGACCTTTATGCGCAGTACGAAGAGTACACTATTCGGCTTGGAGCGCACATGCCAAGTATGCTGAGCGGTGTTGACGAAGTAGCTCAATTATTCGAAGATGGTGTCATAAAGAAGATTGATTTATGAAAAAGCCGTCTCCAATCAAACTAGGAATCGTGTGCCCGTATGACTACTTTCGTTTTGGTGGCGTACAAGAACACATTAAAGCTGTTGCCTCCGAATTCCGCAAACGTGGCTATGAAGTTAAAATACTAACCCCTACCCCACCACACAACGAAAATGATGATCCTGATCATGTCATAACACTCGGCCGTTCTACACTTGTAAATGCATCGAGTACAAGTTTTGAAGTGTCCGTCTCTGCTACGCCCTCGGATATCGATGAGGTACTCGAACAGGAGCAATTTGACATCATTCACTATCATGAGCCAGAAATACCACTGCTTTCTTCGCAAATTCTGTCCAGGTCCACCGCGATTAATGTGGCCACACTACACGCTAACAAATCCAACACGCTAGTTAATAAGCCGGTAACCATGCTTGCGGGGCAAATCCGCAAAAATAACGCCAAGCACTTTGATGCTGTAACTGCTGTATCTACGGCGGCGGCCTATCATTTGTCGCAGCAAACTGATGAGCAGATCCACATAATCCCGAACGGTATCAACTTAGCAGAGTATGACGCGAGCCAATGTGACTATTTTCAAGATTTTCACGACGATGTCCCAACTATTCTCTACATTGGACGCCTGGAAAAGCGTAAAGGTGTTGAGTATTTGCTGAAAGCATACCGTGAGTTATTGAATAGAAGAAGCTATGCGCGCTTAGTTATTTGTGGCGATGGACCAAGACGACAAAGTCTAGAAGAATACATCGACAAATGGAATTTACAGAACGTTCACCTACTTGGCTTCGTGACGCAGGAAGATAAATTACGGCTACTCAAGACCGCAACTGTGTTTTGCTCACCGGCTGTTTATGGCGAA
>CAZHXE010000094.1:0-4647 GCA_964536005.1 uncultured Candidatus Saccharibacteria bacterium | reverse complement strand
AGCTCTGACCGCCAGATTCAGCGATGGGGTTTTAGCTGCGTCACTATCAAGAGCCAACTCGGATACGCGCGCCATCTCTGCGTTTAACGCGGCAAGCTTAGCTACACTTGCCCGATCTTTACTTGGTCCGCTCAGGAATGTAAGGGCGGAAAGGGCGATGAGTAGCAATAAAATACCGCCACCAACAACAAGCATTATGCGTTTTTTCTTGCCTGGATCAGGATTGTAAGCAGCTTGATAGCTTCCGTAAGGATTTTGTGGATTCATATACATGCAGTATAACCATAAGCTCAGGTTTCTGCCAGCGGATGATCGCTAGGAAAACAGACATTTTGCATTTACGGGTTGCGTAGGAGGTGTATCCTGATCACAATAGATATCGACAGAAGGGTTATATGGGGTGAGGTAAGCGAAGGATTGCAGGAAGAGGTGATGGACGCGAAAGAAGAGATCAAGCAAAAACTCAATATCGAGGATGTGGTTGGCGAGTATATCGAGCTAAAGCGCGCCGGCCGCAATTTTAAAGCACTCTCGCCGTTCAATGCCGAAAAGACTCCGAGCTTTGTAGTAAGCCCCGATAAAGGCATATGGCATGATTTCTCATCTAACCAGGGTGGCGATATATTCAGTTTTGTCATGATGATTGAAGGCGTCGACTTTGCTGAGGCGATGCGAATGCTTGCTCCAAAAGCCGGTGTGGATCTATCTATGTTTCGTGGCGATGGCAAGCTGGCTCAGCGCAAGAAACGTGCGCTCGAGGCCGTATCCCTAGCGGTTAAGTACTATCAGCAGTCGCTGCTCAAAAATAAAACGGCCCTTAACTATGTGGTTGAGAAGCGCGGCTATGGCCAGGGTGTGATTCGTGATTTTCAGATCGGTTATTCGCCATCGGATGGCGGTGCTTTGCTAACTGTCCTGCGTAAAAAAGGCTTCAGTGACGATGAGCTGCGTGACGCAGGGCTGGTGAGCGATTCGCGCGGTCGGTTGCGCGACATGTTCCGCGGTCGAATTATGGTACCCCTGCACGACGGGCAGGGAGCGGCTATTGGGTTTACCGCACGTGTGTTAGATGACGGCCTGCCTAAATACATCAACACTCCTCAGACGATTTTATACGACAAAAGCCGTCATGTGTTCGGGTTACATTTGGCAAAAGAGGCGATCCGCCGAGCAGGCTTTGTGGTGCTCGTGGAAGGAAACATGGACGTGGTGGCGTCACACAAAGCGGGTGTTATGAATGTGGTAGCGACAGCTGGAACTGCCATGACCGCACAACACCTAAAACAACTTAACCGTCTGACCGAAGACGTGCGCCTCGCATTTGACCAAGACTCGGCAGGAATAAAGGCCACTGAGCGAGCTATTCCAATAGCTCAGTCGGTGGGTGTGCACCTCTCGATCGTTGATGTTCAGGGGGCGAAGGACCCAGATGAACTCATTAAGGCCGACCCAAAGCTATGGGAGGAGTGCATTACTACCAGCAAGTACGTGATGGACTGGCTGATCGACAAATATGCCAGCTCGCTCGATTTAGCTACGGCAGATGGCAAGCGTCAGTTCACGGATCGCACGCTCGCGGTACTCGCAAACATCCAAGACCCGGTTGAACAAAGTCATTACACCGCCCGGATCGCTCAGCTTGCGCAGGTGGAGCGTAGCAGCGTAAAGACCAAACTGCAGTCGCAATCAAGCTCGGCTGCGGCGAGCAAACCGCGTAAAGCAATAAAGGTTGATCTAGCAGCACTTGTCGATAGCGACACAGTGAAGTCTGCATACCAAGACTTGCTGCTTGGCCTAAACCTCGCCTTCCCAGAAGTAAAGGACAGTCTTAAACATATGCGAGCTGACTGGTTTAGTGGCGCTAACCGAAAATTAGTTGCCGAATATGTGCTCAGTGGTGTCGACGGACCAACGCATGATGTACCCAAGGAGTTGCATGAGTTCGAAGATTATGTAAAAATAGTACTGTTTAGAACAGAGGAGTTGTACGATGGCTGGTCGGAGTCCGACCGAATAATTGAAGCAATCAGCTTGGCCCGACGACTCGCTCGTGATTATAAAGACAAACGAAAAAAACAACTCAGTCTCAAAATTCAAGCCGCCGAAGCTGCAGGAAACGACCCAGAGCGTGATGCATTACTTCGCGAGTTTGACGCATTAATTAAAGAGAAGGATGTGTAAATATGCCAAAGAAAGCTGCAAAAGACAAAGCCGCCGCCGCTAAGCCAGCCGACAAGTCAAAGAAGGGCAAGAAGGGCGCAGCAGAAGAATTTGATTTCGATGCTATTAAACTCGAGATTGTAACCGACGCCAAAAAAGCGGGCGAGTACGACCTCAAGCAAATTTACGACCGGATTCCCGACACCCCCAGCAATACAGAGGTATTGGATCAGCTCTTTACTGAGCTTGCCGATAACGGTATCAAAATTAACGGCAAAGACGAAGACGACTGGGACGATGAAGCAGACGAAATCGACCCTATTATCGCGCAGGCTTATATTGATGATGTAGCGGACGATTCAGTCCGACTCTATTTGCGTGAAATCGGCAAAATTCCTCTGCTTAGCCCTGATGAAGAAATCGAACTGGCGCACCGGGTGGTCGCTGGCGAAAAAGAGGCTAAAGACCTCATGGCCGAGGCGAACATGCGTTTGGTTGTTTCTATCGCTAAGCGCTATGTTGGTCGTGGACTTGACCTGTTGGATCTGATCCAAGAAGGCAACACCGGCTTGCTACGCGCAGTTGAAAAGTTCGACCCAGACAAAGGCTTTAAGTTTTCAACCTATGCTACCTGGTGGATTCGCCAGGCTATTACTCGTGCAATTGCTGATCAAGCGCGCACGATTCGTATTCCAGTGCACATGGTTGAAACTATCAACAAGCTGCTGCGTACCCAGCGTCGCTTGACCCAAGAACTCAACCGTGAACCAACCAATGACGAGATTGCCAAAGAGATGGAGCTAGACCTGGAAAAGGTCGAACACATCATGAAGATCAAGCAGGATATTAGTTCACTCGATGCCAGCGTCCGTGATGACGACGAAGACTCGGTGCTAAGTGACTTCATTGAAGACGAAGATACTATTACGCCAGAAGAGTCAGCCACGACGCAGCTGCTCAAAGAACACGTCAAAGAAATGCTCAGTATCCTTAGCGACCGTGAGCAAAAAATTCTTAAGATGCGCTTTGGTCTTGAGGATGGCAAAAGTCACACGCTCGAAGAAGTGGGCCAGGAGTTTAGCGTAACGCGTGAGCGTATTCGTCAGATTGAGGCTAAAGCCCTGACAAAACTGCGCAAGCACAAAGACAGCAAGCGTTTGCACGACTACCTAAAGTAGTCTGAAGCAAAACAGCCACCCAATCAGGTGGCTGTTTTCTTATGGTTCCAGGTGTAGTCCTCTAAAGAGACCGTCGATTTCATCGGTTAGGCTTTGTGGCGTCTCGGAATTGGTCATCGTAAAGTCTGCCATCGCAATGGGGCCGCCCTTCTCTAGGTTCTCAATTTCTTCGTAATCACGCTTCTTAACTTGCTCCAAGGTGTAGGCGCGTTGGCTATCGCGCCGTGCAACCACACGTTCGTAACGGACTTGGCTAGGAGTAAAAATGGCGATTGTGATCATGTCTTCGCCGTACTTTTCTTTAAGATGCTTATATTCAGACCATGAATATAGACCATCCAGAATAACCGTCTGTGCACCAGAGGCGAAGTACTCCTCGGCTTTTTCGCCAGCGCGGATCGCTAAAACTGCCGGACCGCCTTGGCGGCGCATGTCCTCACGAACCTCACGCTCGTTGGCTACAATGTCTAGCCCGCGACGCGCGACTTCGTCATACACCATCCCCCCAAAGTGAACCTTTTTATAACCGAGGGCTTCAAGATGGTCGGTTGCAGTTCCTTTGCCGCTGCCTGCCATGCCTACAATTGCTACGATTTTATGCATATTCAGATGAAGTGTAGCGTATGAGTGCTCAAAATATCAAATAAAGAATTATGCGCGACAACGCGCTCTGGCAGTCGGCAGCCAAAACGCGTTGTCGCTTGTACTCTTGGGTGGGGTCGCACCACCGACCAATTAGCAGTCTCTACGAAACGAGTATCAGTCAGGTGTCTTACTACCACTCTGCTAATCAGCCTGTGCATCTTGCGGGCTCGTGCGCCCGTGTATGTATCGCACCAAGAGCTCCCTTGCTTTAGTGTGAGCAGAGGTGCTCGCAAGGGGCTAAAGATGTATTTACAGCCCAAAGCCTTGCGGCTTCAGATTTTGAAAGTAACACACTCATCCTCTGGTGTTAGGTAACCTTTGGCGCTCGCATGCCACTCATCTACATCTTTGCCCTTCTTTTGTATACTATTTTTATTAATCTTTCAATATGCGACTTCGGGCACCATGATGCTACTTTCATAATCTGTTAGAACAGTAGTATACTAATTGGCATGACGAAGCAAAAAAAGCGACTGGTGGTGATCGACGGTAAGTCGGTGTTCTACCGGGGCTACTATGCGATGCCCAACTTGGCCACCAAAGACGGCAGGCCAACTGGGGGAGTGTACGGTTTTGCAGTAATGGCTCTGGAAGTACTCAAAAAAATGGAGCCAGACTACTTGGCGGTGGCCTGGGATAAACACAAGACCAACCTCAAACGCCG
>CAZHXE010000093.1:0-4688 GCA_964536005.1 uncultured Candidatus Saccharibacteria bacterium | reverse complement strand
CAAGTGACATTGAACGATGGAAAAGAGAGGTGTACCGCCCAGATATGGCAATACGTTTTCCCGTAAAAAAGGAAGACAACGATGAACAGAAAGAATAGAGGAGAAGTGCGCGGCGCACCCCCGCCGCACTTTGAAGACTGCCCGGCAACACTTTAGCCGAGAGTGCCGGGCAGCCTGTCCAGTTGGTGAACTAGACATAAGGATTGTACCTCAAATGGCAAACTCTGCTTTCTTCAAGCAGGCACGTACCGCATTCGATGAACTCGCGGTAGATGGTTTTATAGGCGACCCACAGGGGATACTTGCTTACGCCTACATACGAGTATCCAGCGAAGAACAAGCGACAGATAACCGTTCAGGATTGGCTAGACAAGTGGCTCACTGTCACGATATTGCCAAAGAAAAAGGCTACCGTATTCCTTGGGATATGGTATTTGCCGATGATGATAGCGGTTTTGTATTTGAAACCCGCCATTCCCTCACGCAACTCAGAGAGGAGATTAGATCGCCCGGACGGCGAGCCAATGTAGTTGTCATGGAAATACTTGATCGTCTGAGCCGTAACGCAGATTGGCATCAAGGCTATCTGTTGGACGAAATGAAGCGTCACGGCGTTGAAGCGGTGTTCTGGAAAGCCTTTAACTCACGAATTGAACGCGCTGTCATGGGCGCAATTGCTCAAGATGCAATGGAGTTATCACTTGCCCGTATGTACGAAGGTCAACGTGCGAAGGCTCGAAAGGGACAGGTCACATCCCGTACCCGTGCTTACGGCTATAAATTTGTCGATAGTCAGGGGCGAGAGGGTTCTACCGCCCGTAAAGACACGCACTATGCGATTTTTGAGCCAGAAGCAGAGATCATTCGGCGCATCTATGCCGAAGTTGCCAGCGCAAAACCACTACGCCAAATCGCCCGTGACTTAACAGGTATTTATCCGACCCCGAAAGGTAAGGTTCAATGGGGAAAATCTACACTTACCGCATTGGTACGAAGCCCGAATTACAAAGGCGAGTTTCATGCGTTCCGTTGGTCGAAAGACCGCGAGGGACACAATATCGAATATGACGATTACATCATTGTTCCTATTCCCGCTATTGTGAGCGCGGAATTGTGGAATGCAGCAAATGACATGCTTGAGAAAAATCGTCAAATGTCCTATCGGAGTGCAAAAAAACCTTACTTGCTCACAGGACTAATCAAATGCGCTAATTGTGGTCTTTCATACGTCGGACATTCGGGCAACACCAGAAAAGGAAGGAAAGGCACAGAAGCGCGGAAAAACGCGCTTCAGGTATATTGGTGCAGCAGCCGGAGTGACCATCGACATAAAGATATTCTCTGCACACAGGGGAAAATCGGGTGCAGGAAGTTGGATACGGCGGTTTGGTCTGTTATTTGCATGGTGTTACTCAATCCAGAGATATTGACCGAGGCACTAGAACGGCAGTTTGAGGAAAGCGGCAACGCCACTCTGCTCGAACAAATCGCGTTCATCGAAGGGCAAATTACCGCAAAGCAAACAGAGGATGAACGATTGTTCAAAGCATATATGGCAGGTGCATTTGACGAAGACGAATATGCCGATCAGCGGCGCTTTCTCAAGGAGAAAAAACAGACGCTACAGGCAGAAGCGGAACGTTTGCGTAGTCGTGTTATGACGCGGGAGCAAATCGAAGCGCAAACACAGTTTATCTTGGAAACAGCCGAGCAATTGAAGCACTCAGGCAACTTTGAAGATGCTCCCTTTGAACTAAAGCAGCAAATCATTAAGCTTGTGGTGAGCAAAATCACCCTCAATACCGATGAGGGATGGTTTCGACTTGAGGGAGCAGTATCGGGGCAATATTCTCTTGTGGACGTACCGCCCGACGATACACCGGACGGGGACGGAAACGGCATGGCGGCTCACAAGCCGCCATCCGGCAACCTGTCACGCGGGAAAGTGTCAGCAATTACAACCAAGAATGCACAGATTCTTGGTTGTAAAGTGGAGTTTGTCGTTGTATTTGATCTGACATGCGATAAACCTCTTTCCGTGCAAATAACAGCATAGGTAGGAACGAGCGCCGGGGTGCAAAACGCCTCCGGCGCTTTCTGCTTTACCAGACATTTTAACTGAACCAAGACCGTTGGGAAATTGCGAGGAGTGAAGATCATGAGCGAAATACTGGATATGGAGAAAATCTACCGCCAGGAGCGGCAGCGTTGGTTACGCGAGGAAGCCCCGCGTAGATCGTTTCGGGATTATCTTGCGGATAGTGTACCTTACTGGATTATTTTAGTCGCGTTGGTGCTGTACGGGCTATCCGCACCGCATACCGCCGGAGTATTTGACAAGCTCACACCGGGTTGGGGTTGGATAGCGCCAATTGGTGTGGAGTTTGGGCTACTGTATTCCGCCTTCCGGCGACGATTGGCAAAGGCTGAGAAACATGCCTTGCCCTGGACATTGTGGGCGCTGGAACTACTCTTGTTCCTTACCGCTATGTTGGTAAACGGTGCAGGTTCGTTTTCATCCGTAATCGAAGTTGTGCAGCTTAACGATTTGTCGTTTTCGGCAATTGCCGAGCAGTTTGGACACTTGCCAGCGACCAGCCAAGCGGCGCTTGTCATGGCTGTACTTTCCGCGTTCATTATTCCCATTGGCGCATTAGTCGCAGGTGAAGGACTAGCCGCACTTGCACTAGAACGCCGAGAACGGACAGACCAACGCGATGAGCTATGGCTAGAAACTGAATTTACGGTAGTGTACCGAGCCGTGTATGTACGCTATATGCAGCAGGGAATAGCTGAACGCGAAGCCCGCCAACGAGCGTACACCGAGGTTCGCGGATACTTAGGTAAGGGAAGTGTACCAACATCCGGCACAAAAATGCTGTCCGCTCCGAACACCGAAAACGGACAAAGCGGACAGGAAAACGGACAGCAAGCGAACGGACGGAACGGACACGGCGGGCGAGTGAAGGCGAACATTCACGCTCATTTAGATGCCTATCCAGACCTTGAACAGCTATCCGTCAATCAGGTATTGGCACAACTACACACTGCAAATATCAAAGCCGGACGGACAACCGTTGCCGAGGTCTTGCAGGAGCGGAAACAGCCGCAGTAACGGTTTTACATCCATAGGGTGAGAATGATATAGTGAAATTCTCACCCTATGATTGAACGAGAACAACAAACCCCTGATGATCTACTAAGCCTCAAAAACAACATTGTTTCTCAATTTCAGCAGTTACCCCCAGAACATCAAGCCAGCTTAGGATTAGTGCTTGCTAAAGGCGTGCTACAAGGTGACATGGGCGAGTGGTTTCGTGAGGCATTGCGCCTCATAGATACCACACCCGCACTCAGCGCGGGTTTTGATCTGACAGAGCGGGAGCGGCTTTTTACCCGTGTTACGCATGACCGCTATATGACTTTTCTCGCAGCCACAGATACCAGCATTCACGACGCCCAACTATCCACCAACAGCTACGGTGAGTTCTTATTTGTCACGATGAGCAGGCCGGGAACGGAAGCACGCGAACAATATACATTCTTTGGTTTGGGCTATCACGAGCCGCGTGACCGCTGGATTACCGATGAATGGTTCTGGTATCAGGCACGCCCATATTCACAAGAACAAAAGGAATTGGAGCGCGAACACGTCCTACAGTTAATCGCAGACCGCCAAACAGACATCAGCCGCGATGCGGCTTTACACAAGCGATCCCGGCGCGGCGTTATTTTTGAGGAACTGGCAGACGTGAGCGACGATGACAGCGTGCTTGCCGACTTTGAAGACGGCGCATTTGACGACATTGAGTGATGCGGTAAAAACCTATCACTTAGGCGAGGATGCAGGAGCGGAAGCAGGTACAATAGGGGAATGAACGATGAAAAAATCCTCAAAAAACTTGCTCGCAAAGTCGGAAAAGCGGCCAAGATATTAGCCCGTTCGGACTTTGAGGAAAATCGGTTGCCCTGGCGTCAACATCGCACACCGTATCGTATTTTCCTAGCCGAATTTCTCTTAGTCCGAACTCGAACCGACGTTGTTGCGAAATTATATGAGGACATTTTCCGAGCCTACCCTAGCCTCGAAGCTATAGCCGCCGCCGGCGACGACCTTGCTACCGCCCTTAACCCACTTGGATTACAAAAACGAGTGCCGTATCTGAAACGCGCCGCCGAATACCTACTACACAACCATGACGGCGAAATACCCTGTGATATAAACGAGCTAATGAAAGTGCCGGGTTTAGGCGCTTACACCGCAACGGCTATAGCTGCATTTGCTTGTGATTTACCCACCGTACCGGCAGATGTAAATATACTGCGTTTTATTTCGCGCCTTACCGGGTTGGAAATGGAACATATAACGAAAGGCTCGAAAGATATACGCGCCCTTTTGCCGTTCTTATCGGCACAAAAAAGCGGGTTAAGACCGCAAAACCTGCTTGATTTTACTCGGCTAATCTGTCGCCCCCGAAACCCTAGTTGCTCCAAGTGTCCATTGACCCAAATGTGCATCTACTTTGAAATGCACTCGCGGGAGTGAGATAATATAGTTCGCCTATAGTTTCTGCCCCTTTTTGAGCAATTTTATACACTACTGCCCATATGGTTTGAGTTCAAATCAGTGGAATTTACCTTTTTTATTTCCGAAACTCTTTACACAAACTAATTTGTGAAATATAATG
>CAZHXE010000092.1:0-4824 GCA_964536005.1 uncultured Candidatus Saccharibacteria bacterium | reverse complement strand
AATAACGGGCAGCAGCCCCCTATTATTCTTAATGGGGGAACACGCAAGACAGACGAGGAAACCAACCTTATAGAAGGAACTGCGGCGGCTCACTCGCAAATTATTATCTATATGAACGGCGAGCCGATTGGCTCAACCTTCGCGAGTGAGAATGGCGGCTGGTTCTTTAATGCTCAGCTGACCGAAGCCATCTCTGAGTTTAGGGCAGCTTCGTGCCAAGCAAATATTTGTAGTAACTTTTCAAATGCGATCATTTACAAGTTTATTGGTACATTCGGTAGATGCAGTAACTTCCAGTTTTCTTTACAAGACTATCGTTTTTTTGATCAACAGAAGAACGACGGCCTAGACATACGCGCCACCGGTATGAGCGGCGTTGCGCCTTACGAAGTACTTATCGACTGGGGGGACACCATCACGGAACACTTTAATCACGACTCGGCCGAAAGCGTTAGCATCCATCATGTCTACAACGAAACCGGGCTGTTTAACGGCACCGTCACGTTTGCAGATGCAAATGGCTGTATGTTTAACCGTTATTTTTCAGTTCAGGCAACCGATGCTGGGTTTGATTTCATATATCTTACGCCTCTCGCAGCGTTGCCGTTTGTCGGCTGGTTTGTTAGTAGCCGAAGAAAGCAACGCGTTCGACAAGCACGTTTAGCACGTTAGTTGCGGGGATCAGGCCTCGTCAACTGGATGCTCAATTTGCAGTGGTTCTACATGCGCAGCAGACTCTGTAATCCGCATAACATCTTTATCGATCTTACCAAGTTCCTTGTGAGCATTATTGTAGTGGTTGACAGTTGTACCAAGTGATTTGCCCAATCGCTGCATGTATTCCTCATAGACCGAAATATGCCTGCCAAGCTCCCCTACCCGCTTCTGAATGTCTTTAGCTTGCTCTTCGATCTGCAGGCTACGTAAGCCCTGAATAACCGTCTGTAGATACGCCATGAAGGTGGTTGGGCTTACAATAACCACGTGTTTTTCGCGGAACGCGTATTCGATCAGGTCACGTGCAGATACACGGCTAGAGCCAATCTTTGCCGACAACAAATCATAATAAATTGCCTCCGATGGTATGAACATGAATGCATGGTCGAGTGTATTCTCAGAAGGGCGAATGTACTTGGATGTCTCGTCGATTCGCAACTTGAGGTCGGCCTTAAAGGCTAGTGCAAGCCTCTCGCGTCGTTCGGGATCTTTTTCTTCCACTAAACGGTTGTAGTTTTCGAGGCTAAACTTGCTGTCGATCGGCAAAAGCTTCTTTTTATCTAGCAACACCACCGCGTCGACTATCTCGCCATTTTTAAACTTGTGCTGCATCGTAAATTGCTCTGGCGCAAGCACATTTTGCAGTACCGACTGCAAATAGTATTCCCCCAGAACACCACGCTGTTTTGGGTTCTGCAGAATGTTCTGTAGAGTCTTGAGTTCGTCGGTAATAGACACTACCTGCTTATTGGACTCCTTGAGCTCAACTAAACTGCTTGTTACCTCGGTAATGAGCCTGGAGCTTTGCGAGAATTGTTTATGCAAATTTTGCAGCATTAAGCTTTGATTGCGATCAAGCCGCTCGGATATGCGGTCGCTTAAGCCGTCTTTAAGCGCAATCACTGTGTCGGAAAGACGATCTACGTCTTTCTTAAGCATTTGGGCAGCTTCCCCGTCGCTTGATTGCTTACTCCGGAACAGCAAAAATGCAAACATACCAAGCTGCAACACCACCACTACTGCAATCGCCACCTCTGTCATTAATCTATTGTAACACCTTTTGTAAGCTCGTCGGCATGATCGGCTATAAAAGTAGGTCGAGCTTTTATGAGCTGACTTTTAGAGCCAATTCCCCAAGTGACAGCTATTGTTTGCGCGCCTGCCGAGAGCCCTGCCCGAATGTCGCGCGTTTCGTCCCCTATCATGATAATTGGGCTAGCTCGGTGCTGTCTCGTTTTGATAAGCCTGCGCAGGTTACGACCTTTACTCATAGTGCCCAAGCCTGCTATCACGTCGGTAAAATACCCTTCCAATTCAAAGCGTCGTAAAAAATCAGTAATGTTGGCTTCGCTGTTAGAACTTAATATATACATAGCACCAACGGTCGGATCGGCCTTAATCGAAGCTAGCGCAGCCTGCATGCCATCATGCGGCAGCACATCAGCCTGCATTTCGCCCAGCAATACACGAACCTCATTTACCGCCCACGGCACTCGCCACAGCGGTATGCCCGAATACAGCAGCATTGTCGAGAGTGGCATCGCCTGTAATTCACGGATGCGCGCCTCTGTCAGTGGCTCTTTGCCAAGTTTCTGCAAGATTCGGTTACCAATTTCTGGCACTAACGTAAAAAAGTTGGTTATTGTACCATCAAAGTCGAACACGATAATCTTTTGCGGTTGCATCAGAATAATTTACCACCAAGTGGGACGTCATGATCTGGACTCAGTAAAACTGGTTCCCCAGACTCGTCAGGAAAGCCCACAATCAATACTTCGGACTGCACTGGCCCAATTTGCTTCTTAGGAAAATTAGTTACGCCTGCCACCAACCTACCAATTAACTCATCGGGATTATAATGTTTTGTTAACTGGGCTGACGATTTTCTAATGCCAACTATATCCCCAAAATCAACTTCAAGAATATAGGCCGGCTTGCGTGCCTCGGGGAAAGGCCGTGCTGATATGATTTTGCCAACCCGAATATCTACTTTCTCAAAATCTGACCATGAAATTTCGCCCGGCATGTCGGCCACGGTATATTTACCCATTATTTAAGTATTAGTATATCGCACAGCGCAGGCGTTTTGCTAGAGAAGCTCGCTGGGCGCACTTAATAGCGGTCAATGTCTGGTGCGGTCGTGGCCTCTGGCGCAAGGGGCCTCAGATATTTACGATAAAGAATAAAGCCAATCACAGCTACGCACACCGTAATAAGTCCGCCCATTACTATGACGCCGGTTCTGTCAGTTATAGAGGCGGCTGCCTGGGAATCAGACTCCTCTTCGCCACCCAACGCTGCCGTATCGGCAGGCGGTTGGTGCTGCAAAAGTCTGATTGTGCCTGCGTGCTCCGGCGTAATCAGCAAACCACTGGTATAATCTTGGCCGAGGTTATGAATGATATGTCGCACAGGCACATCGCTCAGGTTATCTGCCGTGTCAAACTGATACATCTTCCAGCGCAAGGCCGATTCATAATAGCTATCCAGTAGCCACAGCAAACGGTAGGACGTTGTGTCTGCGTTTTTGCATGTCACACTTGCGCTTAAGCCACCCACAACAGTCGATATATGCGAGCTTTGCGTCTGGTCGTCAAACGGCACCGACTGCACATCGCCCTTAAACGAACAGTCCGGATGCAGCTCGCCACTTTCGTTCACGACTAAAAGTGCCTGACGTTTTTGATTGAGCGCGTTGATAAAACTCCGTACTTGCGGCTGCTTGGTGTCCTCTATGCCGTCGTAGTTTGCGTCCTTATAGTAAATGAGGCCGCCTTCATATTCACGCTGATCGGGTATGTTAGGGTTGTCATCATTGTCCATAATTGAGGCTGTATAGACTGGCGTGGTTAGCCCATTGTAGGTAAGGTCGTCGGTTGAGGCACTATGTAAAACTACGCACTGGTGCTTACCTTCAAACTGGCTGTCCTCGCGCGGCAGTAGTGTAAAGCTTACACCCTTTGTTGTCCCGCCTCTAATAGTACGTTCAAGCTGACTCACACGGCTCTGTGGGTTAGACGCGTCGGCGAGCAAATCGCACTGGTCATCTGCTGACGCAGTGATGATAATTGAGTCTTGTGGCGCGATTCGTGGGCGTATTTCGTATTGCGCTACGGTGCTTCCGCCTTCTCGCATCTCGGTATTATCGCTCACCACGTCATACCCCGGATCAGTCAGCACATCGTTGTCGGTGATCGAAATGGTGAGGTTCTTCGTCACAGCAACTTGGTAGTTTGGGTCGGTTAATGACGACGAGGAAAATTGCAGTACGCACGTGTGACTGCCTTCGTAAATAGTGTCGTCGTTGGCCTTCACTCCAAAGTGCAGCTTGGGGTTTTTGGTATACACACTACCGCCAATCTTAAAATCCTTGTTGGCTGGCCCCAGTGAGCACTGGCCATTGGTCGTAAAATCGGTTAAAACCTCACTGGTCGGCTCAGGCGATAAAATAAGGTTAAACTGCGGATTACTCGTGGTCGCGCCTTCGGTCAAGGCGGTTGGTGTTTTATCAAGCGCGAGACTCGCTGCGTCTGCCTTAAAAACCGGTTGCATAACTACAACCAACACGAGCACTCCAATTAGGCGAATTAATTTTTTCATGTCTATTTTGATTAACAGATACAGCTATAGTAAATGATTTTGCACACATGTGCCAGTTTAAGGGTTGTCCTGGCAGGCATATGGACGCCTGCCAGGACAACAAAGTAATAAGACACTGAGTAGCCGGACTTATTCTTCCTTGGCTTAAGCCAAGCCGACCATCAACACGTAAGCCGCGATACTCGTCAGTATCCAGCTATCGACACGATCAGCGACACACTCATGACCAGGGATGTAGTTGGCGAAGCACTTTATGCCCCACACGCGCTTGACGGCGCTTTCTATCAGATCCCCCGCGACTGCAAGCCACGGATGAATCAAACCAAACACAACTGACTGCCAGATAGGAATGTCGAGCCGCAACAGCATCACGCCCACCGACCAGACAATCAGATACCCCAAGTAGCCGTACGCCACCCCAGCTTTAAGGCCTTGGATACTCTTTTTTGGTGAGATTTTGGGGAGAATTACCGTCAATTGACTCTTCACCCTCCCCTCGCTCTTGCC
>CAZHXE010000091.1:0-4841 GCA_964536005.1 uncultured Candidatus Saccharibacteria bacterium | reverse complement strand
GTTTTATAGTCGGGAATCATTGACTGCACCAGTTCCCAGAATTGCGCGCTATGGTCCATGTGTTTAAGGTGTGCCAGCTCGTGGGCGATAACATAACGCCGCAAGCTTCTGTCTTGCTGGGCTAAAAATAACGAAAACGTAAGTACCCCATCACTTGAGCAACTCCCCCACCGGCTCATTACCTTTTTATAGCGCACTAGCTCAGGATACAGTTGGAATTTCTGTGATAACTCGTCTAAATCCACTTCGATCATACTTTTGAGCCGCTTTTTATAGTAGGAAAAGATCGTCTTCTCAATATATGCGATTTGTTCTGTTTCATCTGCATCACTAAGCCGAATGATGAGTTGTTTATTATGATATCGGCTACTGTTCTTCCCGACCGTGCGCTGTAGAACAATAGGCGTTTCATCAAACAAGCTTGCATGGTGATAGTCTTGCAAATTTCTACTTGGTGCAAGTTTTTCATTTATCCATGCCCTATGCTTTATGACGAATGCGGTTGCCGCCACCATAGGTGCGCGCAGCGGTATGCTGACATGCACTTTATCGTCGATAACTCGAATACGGATATTTTTGCTTTTCTTACGAGGAGTAATGTGAACCGGGACCGCAATACCAGGCACTTTGACGGTGCGAGTGGGCATAACTTATCTAAAGCGAGGCCTACGTCGATCCATGTCAACACGCCCACCAAGCGACACCTTAGGTATACCAATCTGATCATGCACTGACGCCTGCACAATATGATTAATCTTGTTAGCAACCGCGCGAAGCTGAGAGTTAAATACGTGTTTGCCACTAATCACCACATAATCTTCTGCTTGCGGTTTGGTCACGGCGTTTTCAAGCCGAATAAAAGTAGCTTCATCAATAGACGCAGTATACTTGTCGTCCGTTTGTCTGCGGTCGCGGTTACTGGCACGGTCAAAGGCAGTATCACGGTCTGTCTGTACCCATACAATCAGCGGGTGCGCGCTATTTCTGCGAGCAATTTCACGTAGTTTATGTCGTCTTGCTCGCTGAGAATTAAGGCCATCTACAACCACAGACATACCTGTGCGCATAAATTCTTCCAGCATATAGTCCATGACGTTTAGCAGTATGTTGTCTTCCTCGCGAGAAAAAACGGGCTTATCAAAAAGTTCAAATCGTAAACGATCTGCAGAAATCAAAGGAAGCTTATACTGAGCAGAGAACTGTCGAGCGAAGAAAGTTTTACCTGCTCCCGGTGAGCCGAGGGTCATATACAATATCGATTTTGGGGCAGTCTCTGTCATATAATATATTTATAGCAGTTTTTCACTTGATTCTAAAGCATAAGCTTGGATGAATGTACAAATGGTAGTTATAACAAACGGAAAAAGAAACTATATGGCAGGAGTAGGGGGACTCGAACCCACGACCTTCGGTTTTGGAGACCGACGCTCTAGCCAACTGAGCTATACTCCTATATTTGCGTGATACGAGAGTATCATACGACGATTTGCCAAAAATGCCAACGCCTCGCTCGGTTTAACGACTATACCTGATGCTGCCTGCGTAAAGTTGGCTTGAAATGTTTATGGTTCTGCGTATCTTCTGCTCCGACCAACGGCGACACGTCAAAATGGTCGGAGCACAGTACTTTTGGTTCTGCTTCATCTGTCAAACGTACCATTTCCGCAACAGTTTCGCTTGCATATAACATGACCGTTTCGTTTTCAAACCGGCCGATGGCTAAGTTGTAGAGCTGTTCTAGGCGCGAGATAAGATATTCAACGAGCACAATAGAATGATTTTGGCTCGCAAGTGTTAAACGAACTTGGTGCAAGGCACGCCTTAGGTCAGAATTGGAAATTGCGTCAAGGTTTGTGTCGATACGGATAGGCAAACTTATGCAAGCGGCCTCGCGACATGAAATAAGTTTGCTCACACGTTGTTCCATATCAGTATATTAATCAACCTGGACAGGGAAAACAGTAACTTTTGTCACATAAAACGTGTGATATTTCGCATAATTATAAAATGATTGTCAACTGTGTTTTATAAAAAAGATTGGTTCTATTCAACAATGCGCTCAAGCGCAGCAATATCTTTTATGACTATCTTTTGATCTTCATACCCAATAATTTCAGCTTTAGCCAGTTCGCCGAGTTCACGACTCACCGTTTCGCGCGACATTGAAAGCGAATCAGCCACGTCATGGTGTCGCACAGGAGCCTGTATGAGATACGTGCCATCCTCACGTTTGAGCCCAACCCGACGGTTAAGCGCAAGTAAGCGATATGCCACTTTTTCCGAGGCTGTACGAAGCTGAAGGTTGTTGATCCGATCGTATAAGGTGCTTAGCATAGCGATGAACTGATTAATGATGGCATGACTTACTTCTGGATCAGAGTCAAATGCCTCAGCGAAATCCTGCGACGTGATACGGTACAGAACAACATCATCCATAGCCTGATAGTATAAATCCCTGCGACTACCCGTAAGACTCCACGTAATCGGGAAAACTTCTCCAGGTCTACGAACAATGTGGAGGCTTTCTTCGCCTCTTTGGGTAATAGAAAATACTTTCGGATATCCCTCATACACTAAATAAACACCGGAAGGGCGTTCTTCTGGACGTAAAATTATCTCGCCCTTTTTGTATGTTATGCGTCTGCCTTGTAAAAATAGGTTCAGGAGTGCAGGGTTGATGTTGTTTGCCAAAAGGACTCACAATCAATGCGTTACAACTTTATATATATTCTACAACAAACTGCTGGAAAAAGAAGTCTATTTAAGTACTTCGCTTGCCATAAAGTATGTGATCTGCATCATACAACACCACTCTATTTTTCTTATGCTAGTGATGAATTATGCAAAAACTCATACGCTACAGCGCTATTTACATTTTCCACATAAATTTTGTTCAAACTGGACGTTTTCTTGCTTGTTTGAGCCAACTATTAAGCTTATACTTAGGGTTGAAGAAAATCCTGGGGTTAAAAACATGAAAATCCTCATGTTAGGCTGGGAATTACCACCGCACTTCGTAGGGGGTATGGGAACAGTCTGCTACAGTTTATGCGAGTATCTGGCTAAGTCGGGTGCTGACATCGAGTTTATCCTGCCTTTCGAGGCTGACTATAGTGACGTACCCTTTATGAAAGTTAACCCCTCATACGCAGGCGACGTTCCGTCGAATATTACATATGAGGATCTGCAAAAAGTTAACGCCACCGCTTACGGCAAAGTTGATATATCTTATGAAGAAGCAATGCGGCGTGGCATTTTATCTTTCGACGAAATCCATGATTCGTACTTACACAAGGTTGCTAAGGTAAGTTTGCTAGGCGAATATGACGTCATACATGCGCATGATTGGCTCACAATGCGTGCAGGAATTCTGGCTAAAAAATTATCTGGACTACCCCTCATTGTCCATATTCATGCCACCGAATTTGACCGTTCTGGTGCCGACGAAGACACATGGGGCAACCCAACAATCCATGACATCGAATATCAAGGCTTACAGTTTGCAGACAAAATCATTGCCGTATCGCAGTTTACAAAGGACATCCTTGTGCGTCGCTACGGTATTAATCCCGAGAAAATCGATGTCGTGCATAACAGTATCGATCTTACCAGTCCCTACCTGCATAAGGGTTCATACAATACCGATCAATATGCTGGTTTACGCGCCCTGAAAGAGTATGGGTACAAAATTGTGCTGAACATTGGGCGCCATACCATTCAAAAAGGTATGGTTCAATTATTAGAATCAGCTCGGCTTGCTATAGAGAAGAACCCAAAACTTATGTTTCTACTCATTGGGTCAGGCGACCAGCATTTAGAACTCATTCGCAGAGCTGCTGATATGGGAATCAGCTCAAATGTGATTTTCACGGGCTTCCAGAGCGGGGTACGCGCTCGCGAAGCGTTGAAGCTAGCTGATGTCTTTGTGCTTCCGTCGCAATCAGAACCGTTCGGAACTACACCGCTTGAGGCTATGGGATTTGGTACGCCAGTTATCGTTTCCAACCAGTCAGGCGTAAGCGAAATGATATCCACAGCTTTTAAAGTAGATTTCTGGGATACTCAGGCAATTGCTGATAGAATCTTAGCAGTAGCCGAGCATGACTCATTGGCAGAATCCATGAGGGATGGTGGGCTGCACGAAATTTCCCGTATGTCGTACGCGACATGCGCTTCAAAAACTATGCAAACATATTCATCAGTGGTGGGAGCAAACGCATGAAGCGAGCAATCTGTCTTTACTTGCATGTACATCAGCCCTACCGCATAAAACCATATAGCATTTTCGATACAGGCAATGATCACCTGTACTTTAACGACGAGACACCACTGGTTGACACAAACAATCGGTTTATTATTGATAAAGTTTCTGAAAAAAGTTATGCCCCGACTAACCAAAAGCTCTTAGAGCTACTAAATACTCACCCAGAATTTAAGTTGAGCATGTCAATTACCGGTACCCTGCTGGATCAGCTTCAAGCTTGGCGCCCTGATGTGCTTGCTAGTTTCCAAGAACTCACCAAGACTGGACGAGTAGAGATAATTGCAGAAACCTATTACCACTCACTCGCCTTCTTTTATTCTAGGTCAGAATTTGAAGCCCAAGTTAACGCTCACCGCGACAAAGTACAAGAACTTTTTGGCCAAACGCCAACAGTAATTCGCAACACAGAGCTCAGTTACAACAACGACCTGGCCTATTGGGCAGACCAAGCTGGATACAAAGGTGTCATCACAGAGGGTTGGGATCCTGTGCTGGGCTGGAGATCACCTAATTTCGTTTATCGACCGGCTTTTACTGAAAATATCCGGCTTTTGATGAAAAACTATAAGCTCTCCGA
>CAZHXE010000090.1:0-4965 GCA_964536005.1 uncultured Candidatus Saccharibacteria bacterium | reverse complement strand
TGATTAAGAGCGCCCTCTAGTTCGCGAATGTTGCTTTGAACATGGGTCGCCAAGTACTCGACGGTTTCACGCGGGATGTTAAACGAAAGTTGCGCTGCCTTGGCTTCTATGATGGCTGCACGGGTTTCGAGGTCGGGTAGTTGCATATCAACGGTCATACCCATTTCAAAACGTGAGCGCAAACGTTCGGTTAAGGTTGGGATAGACTTGGGCGGCTTATCACTAGATATAATGACCTGCTTGTTGGATTGATGGAGCGTGTTAAAGGTATGAAAAAATTGCTCCTGAGTCTTTTCTTTGCCGGCGATAAACTGCATGTCGTCGACAATCAGCACGTCGGCATTGCGGTAGCGGTCGGCAAAACCCTTCTTTTTAAACCTAATACTGTCTAAGAAATCGTTTACGAATTGCTCAATGGTGACATATATAACACGGGCCGAAGGGTTCTTCTTAAGGACTTCATTGCCAACTGCTTGAATAAGATGAGTCTTACCTAAACCAACACCACCGTATACAAATAGCGGGTTGTATTTTGTGCCTGGGTTTTGCGCTATCGCTTGGCATGCCGCGTAGGCTAACTCGTTACTTGATCCGACTATAAAGGTAGAAAATGTGTACTTTAGGTTAAGTCCGTCTTTCGAGCTCATGGCTGGTTGAACGACAGGATCAAGGCGAACAGCAGGAGACATTAACTCAGGCTCTTCTAGTTCATCGCGCGCCTTTTGTTTGCCTAAAGCGATGGAGTGAATCTTAAATTCGATTCTGCCAACCGTCCGGCCGTTGTTTTTAAGCGCGTCAAGTATCTGATCTTTATATTTCACCTCAAGTTGTTGCTTGGCGAATATGTTCGGCACACCAATAATTGCGAGTTCTTCGGTAATAGAGAGGAGAACGGTATTTTTGAACCAAGTGACAAAACTACCGCGTGAAACGCCTAATTCGATTTCACCCAAAACTGATTGCCAGAGTCTTTCCTCCAACGTATGTATCCCCCTAACCTCAGACTAAAGCTTTGATACCGATCAAACCACCTATTTGCCCGTGTATCCAAGTGATATCAATATACACGGAAATGACACTTTTCCACAACCATAATCCTATTTCTGTGGTGATTGCAAGGCACCGATATAATTTTATACACAGTCATTTATCACCCCAGTAAAACTGTGGACAATGTGTTGATATTTTGTTACTATACGTTGTAATTAACATTAGTCAGTACCACAACATTTGCATAATATGCGCTGGGTGCTGTAGGATAACAACCTATGCCGAAACGAACGTACCAACCGAAAAAAATTCATCGCGCTCGCAAGAGTGGCTTCCGTATTCGCATGGCCAGCAAGGCTGGGCAAGCGGTTTTAAAGTCACGTCGCCTCAAGGGTCGCGTGCGTCTTACGCATTAATTTTTCGCACAAACCTATTTCTTAATAAGCCCTGACGCCTTGTATAGCGAGCCGTATCGGGGCTTTTTCTGTATCAAGCATCGGGGTTATTGGTAAAGCAAGGTACTATATACGAATATGCTAGCTAGTAAGAATCGTTTTCATCGTCGTAATCATGTAATGGCAGTGCTGCGTAAGGGTGGTTCTGTTCGCGGGACGACGTTTTCGCTTAAGTATATGCCGAGCAGTGCTCCAGATTATCAGTTTGCGATAATTGTGAGTAAAAAGGTTGCAAAAAGGGCACACGAGCGAAATCGAATCAGACGTCGGCTATATGCGGCGCTTCGCACAATCGAGCCAGACATTCCAGCTGGCATGCGTGGCGTGTTGGTTGTATATGATGGTTCGGTTAAAAGTCAACCGTACCACGCTTTGGCGCAAGAAGTCCGCCGCCTTATTACAAAAGCCTCTGCGCGACAGAAATGATCCAGGCGCATTGCTAAATACCTGAAAAAGTGCTTCTGCTGGCGAAGGTAGATAGAATACTGTATCATATGACATATGTTTGAGACCTACGTTATTCAGCCCATATTCAATGCGCTCATGATTCTTTATACAACGGTGGGGGACTTTGGCGTTGCGATCATTCTTTTTACTATCGCCGTCCGCATGCTTATGTGGCCGTTGCTTCGAAGGCAACTGCATCAAGGGCGAATTATCCGTAAGATACAGCCTCAAATCAAAGAAATTCGCAAGCAAAGTAAAGGCGATAAGCAAAAAGAAGCGCGCCAACTTTCTGAGCTATACAAGAAGAACGGTGTCTCAATGTTCGGTTCTCTCGGACTACTTTTTATCCAATTGCCAATCTTTTTTGGGCTCTTCAACGCGCTTAAGAGTATCATCCAGAATCCTGAACGCATCATAAATCTGCCGTATGACTTTGTGGCCTCAAATGCCAAGGTACAGGATATGTTTGTATCGATTGCCGAGAAATCAACCGGTGTTATGCAGGGCTTGCAAAACGCCGAGGTAAAACAACAGCTCATAGCACGGTTTGGTCAAACGATTGACGCGGCCGAGTTGCAGGCGCTTAGTAAAAATGAATTGCATGACTTATTTACAAACCTACTTGCAGCCGACCATAACGGCACAATGAAAACCCTAGTAAAGGGTCCTTTTTTTGATCAGCACCTGTTTGGTGTGATAGACCTCTCAGGCAGTGCCATACTGGAAAATGGCGTGTATGTGCCAGTATTAATTATTGCCATCCTCGCAGGAGTATTCCAGTATTTCCAAACCAAGCAGCTGACCGCCAGCAACGCGCCAGAAGGCCAAAAGTCAAAGTCACTTCGTGAGATTATGAAAGGCGCTACCGAAAAGGGCGAGCAGCCCGACCAAAGCGAAATCAGCGCCGCCATGAGCCGACGAATGAGTGTCATTTTTGCACCACTCATTGCGCTAATATCCGCCACCTCTCCATCTGGTCTTGCATTATACTTCGCCTCAAGTGGACTGGTTGGTCTTTTACAGCAGCGTCTAGTACTGCGCGAAGATGTTGAAGAAATGGAATTAGTTGCCGATGTTGTTGAGCAGTCCGAGGCAGCTACTAAAAATGAGCAAGCCACTAATCAAAATAACGCATCATCTAAAAAGGCTAAAAGCAAAAAAACTAAACCATCGAAGGCCAAAAAATCCGCTAAGAAAAAGAGGAGGTGATAGCGTATGGATGGTAAGGGTACAGAAGAGTCCATCAGGTTCGCAAAGAAATATCTAGAGGATATACTTTCGTTCTTCGGGCTCAATATTGATGTCTATGCTACGTGCGAGGACGATGTAGTTGAATTATCGGTTCCGTCTACCCGTATGAATGGCTTTTTGATTGGGCAGCGTGGCGAAACTATGCGCTCGCTACAGTTCTTGGTAAGCTCAGCGCTTAAGAGTAACGAGTATGAACTCAACCGGGTGAACGTAGACATCGCAGATTATAAGAAGAACCGACACGAGCGCTTGGCGGAAAAGGTTACTGGATGGATTGAGGAAGCAATTGAGGGTGGTGAAGCAAAAGCCCTGCGACCAATGAACGCAGCTGATCGCAGGATCGTTCATAAGGTTGCCGGCGACTACGGTAATATCGAGACTCACTCAGAGGGTGAGGGCAGGGATCGTCATGTAGTGATTGTTCCTTCCAAATCGTCTGAAACTACCGATTCGGAACAGGCTTAGCTTAATTTTTAGTGTTAGTAATCTGCTCGTCTGACATAACACCAGGCAGCAGCTTTTTGTACTGACTATGAACAGTGCGAGCCATTTTCTCCCATGAGAATTGGTCAACGCGTTCATAACCGGCTTTTATGAGCGCATCTCGCCTGGTTTGACTGCGTAATACTTCGTGAATGGCTCGTGCCATGTCTTCAGTCGAGTACGGGTCAAAATAGTGTGCCGCGTCTCCGTAAATTTCCGGTAAGCAGGTCGCGTTAGACGAGACAAGCGGCACGCCGTGTTGCATTGCTTCTAATCCTGGCAGTCCAAATCCTTCACTCAGCGACGGAAAGACATAGGCCTGAGCATGCTTATAGAGCCAACTGAGTTCGCTATCATCAACATAGCCCAGTATGTGCGCAAAAGGCTTATCTTGGCAGTGCTGTTCCAATTGCTCGTGAAAAAAATCTTTCTTACCTGCGATAGCTACTTGTAGATCTGGGTGCTTTTGGCGCAAGATTTCGGTTGCTTCAATCAGCCTATCAAGGTTCTTATGCGGAAAGGCGTTGCCGACAAAGAAGATAAACTGTTTACCCTTTAGCCGTTTAATAGGCTTAGGCCTGTCTTGCTTTTCCATCTGAAAAGCTGCCAGTTTGGCCACAACAATTTTGTTTGCATCGACTCGGGCAAATGACAGTAGATCCTTTTTGACGAAATTACTAATCACAAGAATAATCTTTGAACGTCGCACCACGTTGTGTAGTAAAAATCGGAAAACAAACTTTTCAAACTTATAGACCATACGATTCTTATCGATATTTTCAAATCGCAGCAAAGTCAAATCATGAACATTCGAAATCCGCTTGCCAAAATATAACAAGGGCTGTTGTGGCCACATGAAGTGCACAAGGTCTGGCTTAAGCGAATAAAGATACCGAGCAAAGCCAATTTGCTCGCCAAAGCTATAAAACTTCCAACCTACGACATGGAGGGTGTAGTTCTGTTTTGTGGGCACCCAGGCACCCTGGTCGTTTGTGTGAATAATAATATGGTAATCGGTGGATTGATCAATTTCCTCGAGCTGGGTTAGGAATTCGCGGTGCAAACGGCCCGTCGAACCACTCAGTCCGCGTGCATCAATAACAATTCGTGCCGTCATGGTATGTGCTGCCAAGAATTAGTCATGTGTATGTTCTGGGGGATGTTCATCGGTGTGTTTGGTTGGTTCTTTCACGGCTATTATACATGCAACCACCAGCCAGAAGGGTAGAAGAAAGTATCCACTAAAGGTGGTAAATTGCGCGGCAAGTCCTGTCAGTGATGCCTTCCAGAAGGTGCCTGTTCGTCGGAAGCTGGAACGGTTGGCATAGGCAAAGGCTGT
>CAZHXE010000089.1:0-5026 GCA_964536005.1 uncultured Candidatus Saccharibacteria bacterium | reverse complement strand
GGGGCCTTTTGGATACTCTAGTTTGCGACCTTTATATTGGCCGGCGATTACTCTCATTTACTTACTCCGTTTTTTCGAGGTCATACCAGCCTCTAGTAAAGCAATATACCAGGCCATAGCAACAACGTCGATAATTGTAGGCATGAGCTCTAGGCGCACGCGCCGCGATAAGTTCCATGTCCAACCGTATTTGCTAAAATCTTCATACATATCCCACAGTGCTATATGCCGTAAGCGCTGCAAGAAATATTCACTCATACCAAATTGCCTGGCTGTCGCAATTGCATCTTTCTTCAGCTGCACTTTTTTAAACGAATAGGGCGCAGAAATTGCCGCAACGCCAAATTCAAACGCTCCGTGCGACACTATCACACCCTTAAAACCCCACATCAACCAATTGTTTTTGAGCTTTTCGGAAGGTGTCTCGCCCTTCATAATTAATTTTTCTTTGAGGGATGTGCGTGTTTCAATACCCTGCCCTTTACGCATTTCTATCAATTTTTCTTCATACGGAAAGTGATGCGCAGGTGTTAAGCCATCAACGATCGCGTGTGAAAGCCAACTCGCTTCAAATGCGGCGCGCTCGAGGTTTTGGGCGCGGAGCTCAGCTACGAGCTGGTCATAGTGCTCAATGATCATGTCTAAGAGTTGCGTATCGCCAGGGTCAAACGGATCTATATAATGCCATGGCTCATTCCGCGCAGGCGATTTAGACTTTATACCATCTGGCCCATTTTTGCCTTCAAAATGTAAAATTAGCTTTCGCGATGGAAAATTTTTGACATTCGCTGTATCTGTAAGTACGCGGTAAGCGACACGATCTATTTTTTGGTGCACGCCAAAAATATTGCCAGAGAAATTCGTAAGTGTTGTGCCAGACCACATAGTGGGTATGGTAACACTTACACCATCATTTAGGGTGGGTAAAATTCACTTCATTGCCCTGAATTAATTGAGGTGAGTGACTCTGCGGTATTCGGCCACTTTGTTGCGAAGCTGAGGAAAGCCCTCCAGCTCAGGATCGTCGTCGATAAGCTTTTGCGCAAAATCCTGAGCTTTAGCAATAAGCTTAGTGTCACTCAGCTTTGCTACGTCAAGATCAAGCTCGCCGTGCTGCATAGTACCGTATATTGCCCCTGGGCCGCGCAATGATAGGTCGAACTCGGCTAGTTTAAAGCCATCATTGGTAGATTCAAGTGCACGCAATCGTTTAGATACCCCCTGTGACGTACTAGGCACTAAGTAGCAATAGGCCTGATCATCGCCACGACCCACACGTCCGCGTAACTGGTGTAGCTGCGCAAGACCGAAGCGTTCAGCGCCCTCTATCACCATTATAGTTGCGTTGGGCACATCCACGCCCACTTCGATGACGGTGGTAGCAAAAAGAATATCGAGCTTATGAGAAGAAAATTCACGCATAACGGCATCTTTTTCTATCGACTTAAGTTGGCCATGCAGCAAACCAACGCGCCATTTTTTAAAAACAGTCCTCTGAAGCTTCTGGTATTCGGCCGTCACGCTCTTTAGAGTCATTTTTTCTGATTCCTCAACCAATGGATAAATTATGAATGCCTGTTTCCCTGCTTCCAGTTCAGCCGCAACCTTTTCAAACACTGTTGCGAGTGAGTTTGGCGAAACCACTTTTGTTTTTACTGGTTTGCGACCAGCAGGCATTTCATCGATCACAGAAATATCGAGGTCGCCAAATACGGTCAAAGCAAGCGTACGCGGAATAGGAGTCGCACTCATTGAAAGCAAATGCGGCGCTGGCTGACGTTTACTTTTTGTCAGCTTCATACGTTGCTCGACACCAAAACGGTGCTGTTCGTCTATAACAACTAGACCGAGTGACGAGAACGCTATGTCAGACTGCAAGAGTGCGTGCGTACCAACCACCAGGTCAACTTCATGCTTTGCCACCAGGGACTTAATGGTTTTTTTGTCGGCTGATTTGGTTGATCCAATCAAAAGTTCAGTTCGAATGCTTGAAGCCGCAAATAGCTTTTCGAAATTACGAAAATGCTGCTTTGCAAGCACTTCAGTGGGCGCCAGTATGGCCACCTGGCTTTTACCAAGTATCGTGTTGAGCGCCACAAGCGCCGCAACTACCGTTTTACCCGAACCAACATCACCTTGCACCAGGCGATTCATTGGCACAGCCCGATTCATGTCTTGTAGTTCCTGCCAAGCCACTTTACGTTGAGCATTGGTCAGTTTGAATGGCAGTGACGAAACCCATTCTTTTAATACATCTTCATGTATCTCAAACTCATTTGCGTGAAGAGTTTGATTGCCGCGCCGAATAAGCAGCGAGGTAAGGATGAATGTAAAAAGCTCTTCAAACTCAAAGTAATCTTGGGCTGTGCGTAATTCACCCATTGATTGTGGCATGTGAATCGCACGCAACGCCTCCCGGCGAGTCATAGTAATTTCATATGGAATTTCTTCAGTCTCGATCAGGTCCGCGATTGGAAGCTTTGCTACTAGTTTTCGTAGCTGATGTGATTTTAAACCAGCAGTCTCAGGGTAGATAGGTACAATCCTAGCAGAATTAACTGCGTCACCCTCTACTCGCTCTAAGGCGGGGTTCATTAAAACATAGCGATTGTTACTGAATTCATAGCTCCCGCTGCAAAAATAGCGTTGCTTTGCTACAAGCTGCTTAGAACGGTATGGCTGATTGAACCATACAGCACGAATCTGACCGGTATTGTCAGATAATACTGCTTCGGTTATATGGAGTCCACGACGAGCATACCGGCCAGTGACTGAGCTAACCTCTACCTCAAGTGTTAATGGCCCTGGTTTAGCCTGGGCAATTTTTTGAATGTGCGAATAATCTTCATACCGTCTCGGAAAGTGACGCACCAAGTCGCCCACTGTATTGATGCCTAGTTTCATCAGTCTCTCTTGTAGCTTAGGGCCTACGCCGGACAGAACTGTGATCGAATCGCTCATTTTCATAAGTATATGGTACATGAACGGATTTTAACTTCGTCAAACTTCGTATTTTGCGGTCGTTTTAAACGAAAAAATCGCGTACGAAAGATGCTTAAATTCTTACATGAAATGCTATAATGCAGGTGAGTTGAGAAAGGTTTTGTATGCAGGTAATAGCAATTACTTCTTACTAAAATACTTTGCAACGACAAGAGGAGTATAAATACCCGTGAAGAAACCGATCAATCAGAAACAGCGTTCGCTATCAAATAGGAAAAAGGCCGTACGGCAAACAACGCCGCTACGATCAAATGCGATTCGTGACACTAATTCAAACGCGTTCATGCATGCGTTTCATGTGTGGCAGCATAAGCGCAAGCTAAAACGCCATGCTCGTGCTCGCGTGCGTGCTGAACGTCTAGCAGGCATGCCTAAGTCTCGTGTTAAACGATTCTTTTATAGACTACATCCCAAACGCCTGTACCGTTACTGGTTCTCTAGGCAAGGTTTGCTTATGGCTATCAAGCTGGCCGGTGTCGGCTTTGCAGCGATGGTTATTTTCGTACTTGGAGTATTTGCATACTACCGCCGAGAGTTACCAAATCCGCGCGAGATCAGCTCACGCATTCTGAACCAATCAACCAAGTTTTACGATCGAACTGGCGACCACCTATTATTTGAAGTTTATGGTGACGAGAATCGTACTGTCGTACCGTTTGACAAGATTTCAGACAATGCCAAGCATGCTACAGTGGCGATTGAAGACAGAGACTTCTACAACCATGGCGGTGTAAGCTTCCGAGGAATTTTCCGTGCAGCGGTCAACAACGTCCGCAATAATAATGAAACTGTCCAGGGAGGCTCCACAATAACCCAACAGTTTATTAAGAACTCCTTGCTATCAACCGAGCAAACCATTGACCGGAAAATCAAAGAGGTAATCCTCGCGATTGAGCTGGAGCGACTTTACTCCAAAGACGAAATTCTTGCATTCTACCTTAATGAAATTCCATATGGACCGCAGGAGTACGGCATCGAAGCGGCAGCACAAAGTTTCTTTGGCAAACCCGCTTCCGAACTGAGTATTTCTGAATCGGCTCTGCTTGCTGCGTTACCACAAGCACCTACGCTATATTCTCCGTACGGTGAAAACGTCGATCTATTGCTTGAACGACAAAAGACGATTATCGACCAGATGTACGATCAGGGCTACATTACTAAGGAAGAATCGACCCGTGCCAAAGCCTCTGACGTGATGAAGAAGATCGTCCCAATAAGCAAACGCAGTCTATATGCCAACATTGTTGCACCACACTTCGTGCTGGAGGCTCAGAACCGGTTATTCGACATGCTCAGTAAGGATTTGGTCACCAAGGGCGGCCTAAAAGTCATTACGACCATCGACTTAGATCTACAAAATATTGCCGAGCGTGCAGTAAAAGAGGCTGATGGTGGCGATGGCTTTTGCGACAGAGCAGGAAGGTGCGGAAACAACGCCGCACTTGTCGCCACAGACGTAGAAAGCGGCCAAGTCATTGCTATGGTTGGAAGTCGAGACTTCAACTATCCCAAATACGGCGCCTATAACGCAGCTCTGTCAGAGCGACAACCAGGTTCAAGCTTTAAGCCCTATGACTACGCTCAGCTCTTTACGACTGACCGCTGGGGGCCTGATAGCTATATCTACGACGTAAATCAAACCTGGCCGGGCTATTCACCTAAAAACTTTGACTTTGGCTACCGTGGCAGGATGCAAGTAAGGCAGGCTATCGGCGAATCACGAAACATACCTGCAGTTAAGGCTGCAGACATTGCTGGAATCGATAATGTAGCGAAACTTGCTATCGCTATGGGTAACAAAGCCCTTGAGGACGATCCGTCATACGACCTGAGCTATGCGCTTGGTGCTGGAGGAATAAAACTTGCCGAACATACCCAGGCCTATGGTACATTTGCCAGAGGTGGTAAGTACCTTGAGCAGGCCTACATTCTCAGCATTGAGAATGCTGACGGAGAATCACTCTACAAGTGGGAAAAAGCCAAGGGTGAACAGGTACTCGACGAACAGGTAGCTTACCTCGTT
>CAZHXE010000088.1:0-5100 GCA_964536005.1 uncultured Candidatus Saccharibacteria bacterium | reverse complement strand
GCACGGCGTCGACAATTTCTTGCTGACCACCGTAATTGAAGCAGATGGCAAGTGTTCCGTGCTCAAAATCCTTTGTGCGCTCCTCTACGTCGCTGATGAGCCGCAGAATATCAGCCGGTACGTTATCTTCTGTGCCCACAAATAGAATACGGACTTCTTCTTTGACAAGCTCGGCAACTTCATTTTTTAACACCCAGCGCACTAAGCTCATTAGGCCATCAACTTCTTCTTTGGTTCGGCTCCAGTTTTCGGTTGAGAACGCGTAGACACTTAAGTAGTCGATGCCCAGCTCGCGTACGGTACGCAGCAATTCCTTGAGCGTACGGTAGCCCTGCCTGTGACCGTCGATTGTTTTTAGGCCATTAGCCCGCGCCCAACGTCGGTTGCCGTCCATAATTATGCCGAGATGTTTTAGTTCGCTTGCCATACTGCTTACGCCAACCGTTCCACGATAAACGTCATTAAATCATCAAGGAATGCTTTGTGCTCTTCGGGCCAATTGGAAGTGTGAACAGTCTTTTTTGCTTGGTCTGCAAAGTTGCGTGCCATGTCTTCGGCATATTGTTTTGCGCCGCAGTCGATGATCACCTTACGCACAATATCTGCCTGCGCGTCAGTGATCGCATGATTCCCAAGTGCTTCTGTGATAACCACAGCCCCGGCTTTGTCCGTGCGCTGTAGGGCCTGCTGAATGATGAGCGTGTGCTTACCTTCTTTTAGGTCGTCGAGGTATGACTTACCGGTTACGTTTGGTTCGCCAAACAAGCCAATGATGTCGTCTTGCAGCTGAAACGCAATTCCAGCCGGAGTACCGAATGTGGCAATTAGGTCGCAGTCGGATTTACCTGCGCCCGCCAACAATGCGCCAACCTGCATTGGGTTTATGAAGGTGTAATACGAGCTCTTGAGCTCGTGCGTAAGCAGAATATCTTCTTCAGAGGTTTGATCGAGCCCAGAGAACAAGTCGTTGACCTGGCCAAATACAGTGGCTTGGATATTACGATGAAACACCTCGTTGGCCGCCACAATCCTGTCGGCATCATGATCTACAGAGTTTACTAGTTCCGCTGCAGCATGAGCTGCCAGCAGACCAACATTAATAGCCAACATATCGCCCATGTGGTGCAAATCCTCACCCACCAGCGACTGCAAACGATCGTAATACATGTACTGTACCGTTGGCTTACCACGACGCATTGCCGAACGGTCCATGACGTCGTCGATGATCAAAAGATAATTTTGGATTAGCTCAATGGCAATCGCTGCTTTCATGGCTTCTTCGGGCTTAGTGCCGCCGTACATTTCGTACGCTGCCATTAGCAATGAGCCGCGTATACGCTTGCCCGGACGCTCGGAAAACTCACGAACCATCGTCCATGCCTCTTCGCCATGCCGCGAGAAGCGCTGCATGTCAACAGACTCGTAATAACGCTTAATAGCCTGGTCGATCTCTTCTCGCCTGGTCTTCAGTTTTGTGGTAAATGCTGTGTCTGTTGAGCTCACTATCTAGTCCTCCACCTGCTTAGCCGCTTGTTTTATCAGTTGCGCAAAAAGTTTGGCGGAGGATAATCCCCCGCCAAAAGCTGTTTTTGCGTTTAAACGATCATCACCTCATCTTCTTTACGCTTTGCATGCTCCTCTGCTTTCTCGCGGTAGGTCTGCATTAAATCAGTGATTTGCTTTTCAACTGATTTCGCGTCGTCTTCGGTGATTTCCTTTGCCTTCTGTTGTTCTTTGGCTGTGTTAATGACTTCGTGCCGAATGTTACGCATCGAAACCGCAGTGTCTTCGAGCTTTTGCTTGATCTGTTTAACCAGTTCAAGACGTCGCTCCTGGGTCATTGGCGGAATCGGCACACGGATTACCTTGCCGTCGTCTGCTGGGTTAAGGCCCAGCGAAACATCTTCGCGGATCGCCTTAGAGATTGCCGCAAGATTGTTCGCGTCGAATGGCGCGATCATCAACATTTGAGCATCGGCTACCGTAACGGTCGCAATGTGTTTAAGTGGCATGTCTTGGCCATAGACGTTGACCGAAAGGCTGTCGAGCATGCCCGCATTGGCACGTCCCGTACGCATCTTTTTTAGTTCGTCGGAAAGGTGCTCGACTACTTTTTCGAGCTTCTGTGTTGCCTCGTTAATCTCGAGCGCCATCGATATTTCCCCCCAATTCAATTCGTGACATCTGACGAATAACAATGTTTTCGCCGAGTTTTGCGATAACTTCTTTTACGTAGTCACCTACAGTTTGGTCGGGGTTCTTAACATATGGCTGAGTTAGGAGGCAGATTTCGTCGGTGAATTTTGCAAGCTTGCCTTTAGAAATAGTCTCGATCATGTTGGCTGGTTTGCCACTGGCTTCAAGCTCTTTGGCAATGAGTTCTTTTTCCTTCTCGATCACCGCTTCGCGCACGTCTTCTGGCGCAATAAACTGAGGGGCAGCAGCTGCAATATGCAGCGCAATGTTGTGAGCAAAATCTTTGAAGTCATCGGTGCGAGCTACAAAATCAGTTTCGCAATTTACTTCTACCATTACTCCGATGCGCTCACCATGGACGTAGGCTTCTACAACACCAGCCTTAGCTTCACGCTCAGACTTTTTGTCGGCTTTAGTCAAACCCTTGATGCGCATTGCTTCCATTGCCTTGTCGAAGTCGCCGTTGGCTTCTTCCAGAGCTTTTTTAGCGTCGGTTAGACCAACACCTGTTAGGTCTTTGAGCCGGCGGATTTCATCAATTGATACTGCCATGGACTATTTTCCCTCCTCTTTGATTTCTTTAGCTGGTGCTGCATCGGTTTTAGCAGGCGCAGCTTTTGCAGCTACTTCTCGCTTTGGTGCGCGTGACTTGCCTTCGTTTACTGCTGCTGCAATGTATGACGTAATGAGCTGGATAGACTTTACGGCATCGTCGTTTGCAGGAATCGCGTAATCAACAGTGGTTGGATCGGCGTTGGTGTCGCACATGCCAATAACTGGAATGTTGAGCTTTTTAGCTTCACGCACGGCATTGGTGTCTACTACAACGTCACTTACAAACACTGCGCCAGGAATAAGTGGGAAATTCTTCATACCATCGAAGAAGTTATTGAGGCGATCGATCTCTTCTTGGAAGCGCTGGACTTCGAGCTTTGAATAACGCTCGCGCAACTCGCCACTCTCCATCTTCTTCTCAAGGTCTAGCAGGTGCTTGATCCTGCCCGAAATAGTCTTGTTATTCGTAAGCATGCCGCCGAGCCAACGCTGAACAACATACGGCATGTCGACTGATTCAGCAGAAGCTTTGATAACTTCCTTGGCCTGACGCTTGGTACCAACAAACAGCACCGTCTTGCCCTGAGCAACAGTTTGGGCAACCACGTCGAGCGCAGGCTTTAAAGCTTCTTCGGTTTTAATAAGGTCAATAATATGCGCGTCGTTGCGCTTTGAGTGAATGTACGGCGCCATCTTAGGGTGGCGTCGAGAGCTGCGGTGGCCAAAATGAACACCGGCGGCCAGCATTTCCTTTACATCAATAGTAACACTAGTCATTGTTACATCCTTTCATCTTCACGCTTGGATCAATCGCCACTGAACATCTCTGGCAGAAGGCCGAGAGCCACATATATGAGTGATGATCGAGGATACTTCCCAAACGCTGTTTCACTTAATAATACCCGCCTACCTTATCAAATTTTACCTCTATTAGCAATACCGTAGTGCGTGTGAGTGATAATTGTGTTCTTTTATGTAAAATGCTGGCCACCAATGGGCGCGCAAGTGAGCGCGCCCATTGGTGGAAGATGAGAGGTTCTTAGTTTGACGATACTTGGCTTCAGGACTCAGCTGGGTCGCCGGGGTCCTGTGGTGATGCAGCCACTACAACCCCGGGGATGTGTGCGCCTACGATATTGCGACCACCATCGACCACCAGAATCTGACCAGTCATCTTGTCCGACTGAGCTCCAAGCAATACAAGTGCCATAGATGCCACCGACGAAGGATCTTCAACGTCCCAGCCTAGTGGAGCATCAGCGTTCCACCTGTCCTTAATCTGATCGAACCCCGGGATTCCCCTGCCGGCCATAGTTTTTAGTGGCCCAGCGGCAATCAAATTGCAGCGGATACCTTGAGGACCCAACATCATTGCCAGCACCCGACTCGCCGACTCCAGAGCCGCCTTGGACATGCTCATGTACGCATAGCCCGGCCAAGATTGATCTGGACCAAACGTCAAGCCAACGATGCTCCCACTGCCTGCCGCCACCATGAAAGGATGGACCATTTCCGCCATCCTAACCAGCGAGATGGCCGAGACGTTCAGAGCAGTCTGCAGGTCTTCAGTGCTCGGAAATGCCGGGCCATCCCCTGGTTTGACGAAACAGGAGCTGGGAGCAAACGCGACGGAATGAACTGCGCTATGCACAACTCCGTCCCAGTTGACACGGATCCATTCCGCAAGCGCAGCGTAGTGGTCAGGGTTGGTCACATCGAGCTCTTGCACCTCGATGGTTTGCCCTACGCCCAGCTCACCGGCCAATTTCTCAGCCATACGCCGTGTAAGGCTCATGCCGCGTTCACCAAAGTTGGTTAGCAAGACTTTTTTGGCACTCGCCCGAATCGCCGCCTTAGCAATATGGTACGCAATCGAGTCATCGGTCAGGACACCGGTTATCCAGACGTTTTGGCCGTTCAGAAGCATACTCATGTAGTTAGTCCCTTCAAGTGTCATCCATAAGCGTCAAAATGCAACTAGAGCAACCAGCATTAGCTCGCCCCTGTTTCCAGGAATCAGGCCAACACAGTGCTTGGTCTACTCTCTGTTTCCTAAGCTACCCGCATATCGCAGATTCCGCAAGCCTTCATACCCGGTCATAACTCACCTCTGCTACACCCCTTGACGATTAACGGCAATTCACGTATACTCTGGCGAGTTATGAAGACTGATATTCACCCAACAAATTATCAACCGGTTGTGTTTGAAGACCTCAACGATGGTACGCAGATTTTGGTTAAGTCCACTGCTACCTCTAATGAGACAATCGTATGGAGCGACGGTAACACCTACCCGCTCATCAAGATTCACATCTCGTCATCAAGCCATCCGTTCTATACAGGCCTAGA
>CAZHXE010000087.1:0-5138 GCA_964536005.1 uncultured Candidatus Saccharibacteria bacterium | reverse complement strand
CGAATTTTGAGCTTAGGTAAGTGTTTTTTCAGGATAGAGACTGCAGCGAGTGTTTCGAGGGTTGGCACGTCACCTGCACAGGCCATCACTACATCGGGGTCGTCACCCTCATCAGTGCTCGCCCACTCCCAAATGCTAATGCCACGATTACAATGCACAGTCGCTTCTTCGATGCTCAGCCATTGCGGACTTGGGTGCTTACCACAAATGGTCAGGTTGATGTAATTGCGGCTCTTGAGGCAATGGTCTACGACAGAAAGCAGTGTGTTGGCGTCAGGGGGCAAGTAAATACGAACCGACTCAGGCTTTTTGTTGACCAAGTGGTCGATAAATCCGGGGTCCTGGTGCGTGAAGCCGTTATGATCTTGGCGCCACACATGTGATGTTAGCAAATAATTGAGCGAGGCGATTTCTTTGCGCCATGGCAGTTCGGAGCACATTTTGATCCACTTGGCATGTTGGCTGACCATGGAATCGACAATACGGATAAATGCCTCGTAGCTGTTGAGCAGGCCGTGTCGTCCTGTGAGCAGATAACCTTCTAGCCAACCTTCCACCGTGTGCTCGCTCAGGATTGAATCAAGCACAAAGCCATCGCTGGCCAAAAATTCGTCGGTCGACTTGGTGCGCGCCATCCATTGGCGGTTCGTGGTTTCAAACACCTGCTCTAAGCGGTTAGACACCGATTCGTCGGGGCCAAAAATGCGGAAATTACGATGTTGGGCATTGAGCTTCACCACATCGCGCAAGTATCTGCCGAGCACATGCGCATCACCCTCGCCTATTTCGCTGCGTTTCTTGATGGTGAGCGCGTAGTCGGCAAAATCTGGCAGACGTAGCTCTAGCAGCAATTCGCCGCCGTTGGCATGCAGGTTGGCGCCCATGCGCCGTTCGGACTTGGGTATAAGTGCACTAATTTCTGGAATTGGTCGGCCGGATTCATCGAATAATTCCTGTGGCTTATAGCTACGCAACCATGTTTCAAGAATTTTGAGGTTTTCTGGGTGCTCGGGGTCAACGGCTAGTGGCACCTGATGGGCACGGAAATTTCCTTCCACCACATGACCATCGATCATCTTAGGTCCGCTCCAACCCTTGGGCGAGATGAATACTATCATTGGCCAGCGCGGTCGGGTGTCATCGCCCTTTTCGCGGGCGTTATGCTGAATATGGCGGATCTCGTGCATAGTTTGGTCAAGCACATGCGCCATTGCCTGATGCATGTGGTGCGGGTCATCGCCCTCAACGTAGTGTGGCGTCCAGCCATAGCCACGCAGTAATTGGTCGAGCTCTTCACGCTCGATGCGCGAAAGGATGGTTGGATTGCTGATCTTGTAGCCATTCAGGTGCAAAATCGGCAGCACGGCACCATCGTGAATCGGATTCAAGAATTTGTTGGAGTGCCAGGCGGTTGCGAGCGGGCCGGTTTCGGCCTCGCCATCACCTACTACGCAGGCGGCAATAAGATCAGGATTATCAAACACAGCGCCAAAAGCATGGCTGAGCGAATAACCAAGCTCGCCACCCTCATGAATTGAACCCGGCACTTGCGGCGAGACATGGCTTGACAGGCCACCAGGGAACGAAGATTTCTTAAACAGCTCTTTCATGCCGGCTTCGTCCTGGCTAAACTCATGGCGAATTTCGGTAAAGGTGCCTTCGAGGTAGACATTACTCATAAGCGCGGGACCGCCGTGCCCTGGGCCGGAGATGTAGATCATGTTGGCATCGAATTGGTTAATGGCGCGGTTAAGGTGCGCATAAATAAAGTTCTGACCGGGCGTTGTGCCCCAGTGGCCGAGTAGCAACTTTTTAACGTCGGTCATTTCGAGCGGGCGTTTTAAGAGTGGATTGTCGCATAAATAAATCTGACCTACCGAAAGGTAGTTTGCGGCTCGCCAATATGCATCAATTGCTTTCAGCTCATCGGTTGATAAGGGTTGGTTTTGGTGCGACATGTCTTTGTTTTCCTTAGCGTTTAAGTAATGTATGGGTTTGTTGGGCGATTACGCGGCTTTCGTTTGTTTTTAAGACGAACACTCCAACGCGGCTATGTTTAGATGATATATGTTCCGCTTGTGCTTTATTGTGATCTGGATCAATCTCAACGCCTAAGTACTCAAGCCCACTCAGAATTCGCTTGCGGATTTTAGGCGCGTTTTCGCCCATACCGCCACTGATGATGATTGAGTCTACGCCGCCAAGAGCGGCCGCGTATGAGCCTATCGTCTTTTTAACTTGGTAACAGAATAAGTCAACTGCTTCGGCTGCTTGAGGATTGGTTTTCTCGGCTTGCAGCAGTTCGTACATGTCGGCTGAAAGTTCGGACACGCCCAGTAAGCCGGATTTGCTATGCAACAGGGTCTTCACTTCGTCGTTGCCGAGGCCTTTTTGTGACGCCAAATACCAATACGCTGATGGGTCAATGTCACCCGAGCGACTACTCATCATGACGCCTGACGCCGGCGAATACGACATAGTGGTGTCGATGGGCTTGCCGTCCTTAACAGCGCACAAACTCACGCCGCTGCCAAGGTGGGCCATGATGATGCGGCCGTGCGTGGCTTCGTGGCCTTGGCGGCGCGAAAATTCTTCTAAAAGATATGTGTACGAAAGTCCATGAAAACCATAGCGCCGCACGCCTTTATAAAAGTATTTGCGTGGGATGGGTAACAGTTTGGCGCGCATGGGTAAATCGGCAAAAAAAGTGGTGTCAAAGCAGCCAACTTGCTTTGAGTTGGGATATTGTTTTTGGCACGCTTGTATAAGCAGGCGGGCCTTAGGTATGTGCTCCGGGTCAACATCGGCGAGTGAGCTGATGCCGTGCAATGTGTCGCTGTTAAGTAACGTTGGTTTGGTAAAGAAGTTGCCGCCATGCACGATGCGGTGGCCTACAGCAATTGGGCGTGCATCCATAAGTTCGTCGAGTGTTTCGAACAATAACTTGATGGCTCCGGTGTAGTTGAGCTTGCCTAGGTCCTTAGTTATAGGTTCATGACCTTCGGTTGTAAGAGTGCTCTTTGCACTACCCTGTTCGATTCCGCTTATGGTGATGCTAAAAACATGCTCAAGCTTTTCTTGGCTGTAATAAGCGTCAACTTTTATGCTCGACGATCCGGTGTTGACGGTCAATATAACTGGTGCTTGTGCGCTCATAAGCTGCACTTCTTAATAAGCATAAGCACAGTGTATGACAGATGTGCCGCTTGGCTCAAGCTAGTTTTGGTAAACTGAGCGGTTTTGTCGAGCGTATTTTATTATGCTTCCAAATATATTAGCCGTGTCTGTAATCGGCATTACTGGTTTGTGGTCGCAAAAATGCTATCATACACCCATGACACAACGAACCGAAGAATTCAAAGTTAATGGCGAGGACCTGCTGGCCCGCGTTAAGGCGCTCATTAATGAGGGCAATATTCGTAAGATCTCGATACTCAACAAAGAGGGTAAGAAAGTTATTGAATTGCCACTTACTGTGGGGGTGGTTGGAGCGGTGATTGCACCTGCTCTGGCTGCAGTTGGCGCGATTGCCGCGCTGCTGAGTGAGTGTACGATCGTTGTCGTGCGCGAGACTGACGACGATAAAAAGTAATGCTTTGCCGCTAAAACAGCTGCGTTGGCTGGATCATTAGATCATCATTTTGCAAGGTTGTTGGGCTATTCATTTGCTGATTAAAGCCATCGAGGAATTCGATGACCGATTTGGTTGTAGCCGGCTTTTCGAATGCCGGTGCTTCGTCAAGTCCGGTAAAGGTCAATGATCCGCTGAACGCTACATCGCTGCTGGCTTCGTCTTTAAAGTCGATATCGCCGTTAAGCAAGAACTCTGACATATTTTTAGTGAAATCAGCTGTCCAGCGTAGTGTGACTTCACCCGACGCTTCTTTGTCGTCACCTTTTATGAGTATACGCATTGGAATGCGCTCCAGGTTTGTGTCATCGAGCAACAAGCTCACATCGATGTAGACATTTTCGCCTTCTTCGGTTGAAGCAAAGCGCAAATTGCGCAGCACTTTATTGGATGAGCTTACCCACCCGTCAATCTGTACCTTGTCTAGCTCTAGCTCATCTACAAATGTGTTAATTTCGGCATCGCTGATCTCAGCCTTGAGGTCAAATTCGGTGCTTACTTTTTTTGGTACGCCCGTCGCATCAATTTCATCCCGCAGTGTCATCAGGTATTTTTTGAGATTCTCGCGGTTGACTTCCACTCGATATTTCTTAGACATCACATTCTCATACGCTTCTTCGCCTAAGTAATCCTTGCGCTGAAACACCATGTCGGCCTCTTCAGAAGTAAAGATGTATTTGTTCGACGCGTTGATCATTGCTTGAGCAACCTTGGTGTAGTCGTCGGCGGTAATATCGCCGCCTTCTGCGTCACTCAGCATCTTGTCTAGCTCGGCTTGGTCAATATAGCCGCGCTCCACCATTTCGTTAAACGAAAGCAGCCACCAGGTGCCGTCCATGCCCTCGGAACCGAACCATGTCTGCATAGTATCCTCGCCAACAAAGTCATTTAGCAGTGGTTCGACATTGCTAAATTTGAAGAAGAGTTGTGGATCGTCGCCGTCAAGCAGATTGCTGTAGGCTTCGATTTTGGGATTGTATTTGTCGTAGGTAACTTCCATACCAAACGTGCCTTCACCTTCAGTGGTTGAGGTCGCGTCGACTTTTGCCGTCATTTCAATTGGCTTGGTCATAGTAAACGTGCCTTCGCTTTTGGTGGCGGCTGATGTTTTTAGCATGTCGCTCTCATTAAGCTCTGTCAGGCCAACGCCAATGGATGCCATGCCTCTGCGCCAAACGTTTTCTGGCGTATTTGGCAGGTATGCGAACGCGTAGTAGGAACCCCCGGATACCGCAAGCAATAACGCTAAGCCAACTCCCAATAACGCAAACTTGAGTTTGCTTTGCTTAGGTTGCACTGGCGCATAACCATACCCTTGCTGAGGATCTGCCGGAAAGTATGGTTGCTGTGGCGGATACATTGGCTGTTGCATCTGAGCTTGTTGTGGGACTGGCTCAATTGGCTGAGGCGTTGTTGGTTGTTGATCGTGATTCATACTGTCTTGTTCCTACTGTGCTTTATGAATATTTAATCGTATGTTATCACAAACGAAGCACAATTATTGATA
>CAZHXE010000086.1:0-5213 GCA_964536005.1 uncultured Candidatus Saccharibacteria bacterium | reverse complement strand
CGACACCGTTGTTCCATGTACCGCCACCAATACAGTCTGCATCATCCCTATTAGCCGTGTCCGATACAGTGGTCATATCAGCGTGTGATGTGTTTACCACTGTCGAGATTGATCGTGATGGCGCAGAGAGCAGAATTTCGCCCTGACGATTGATGGTCGCCACTTTAAGGTCAGTGTTGTTGCCGTAGCTAATGTGCGGGTTACCGGCTGTATCAATCGCTATGGATGTGTATGCCGCCGTTGTTCCAATATCGACATCAAAGCATGACCAGTTGCTGTCAGTACAACCTGTTCCAGTGCCGCCACCGATATAATGAGCAGCTTTGATGGCAATGCCCGATGTCTCTGCAAAACTGATCCAAGGATAGCCAGATGCATCGATGGCGATTGATGTATAAAAGCCAACGGATCCGGTAGACAGCACTGTTGTACATGTCCAGGCGGATGACGCGCAGCCACTGCCACCACTGCCGACGTACCTTGCGACTTTAAGATCCAAGTTCGTAGTATCATAATAACTCAGCCATGGATTACCCGAGGAGTCGATCGCTATAGCGGTATACTGGCCGACGCTACCGCCAGTATCAATACTGGTGCATGTCCAGGCTGTAGAGGCACAGCCGCTACCACCAGTACCAACGTATTTTGCAACCTTAAGATCAAGTAACGAGGAATCATGATAGCTAACCCATGGGTTGCCGGAAGAGTCGATGGCGATAGATGTATGAGTACCAGCGTTGCCAGACGTGTCGACATCAGTGCACGTCCAGTTATTGTCAGCACAACCACTGCCCGTTCCACCACCCACAAACCGGGCTACTCGTAGATACGATCCTGTGCTGTATTGATAACTAACCCATGGGTTGCCGGAGGAGTCGATAGCGATAGATGTATACTGCCCAGAAGCACTGGTGGTATCGATGCTATAACACGTCCAGTAGCTATCGGCACAGCCTGAACCCAAACCTCCACCTACGTAGCGGGCTATTTTTAGGTCAAACCCCGTAAAAGAGTGATAAGCAACCCAGGGATTGCCCGAAGGGTCGATCGCAACTGAATTATACTGCCCAACTGTGTTGGTGACGTCTACATTGACACAAGTAAACAGCGTCGAGGTAGCACAGGAGTTTGCCTCTAGCTTATCAGAAAAACTCACCGCCAAAATATCTGATGATGTTGCGTCAGAATACGACATCCATACTTGGTTGTCACTATTTATAGCAATATCAGTGTACGTCCCAACATCGTTGTCGGTATCTGCTTGGCTGCAAGTCCAAGCTTTGTCGTCACACCCAGAGCCCTTACCTGTAGCGATGTACTGGGCAATCTTCAAAGATGTATTGGTAGTGTCATAGTAGCTTATCGACGGCAAGTTACTGCTGTCGACTGTTATCGACGTATGCTGACAAACCGTTCCTGCACTATCAAGGGTAGAGCAATTCCATGTCGCTACAGCACAGCCACTACCGCCAGACCCAACATAGCGAGCGGCCTTTAGCGACGTGTTCGTTTGATCGTAATAACTAACCCAGGGGTTATCGGTACCATCTACACTAATCGCAGAGTACTGTCCGACCGTCCCTGTAGTATCAACACTAGTGCATGTCCAGGTAGCGACATCGCAACCACTACCACCAGATCCCACATATTTTGCCACTCTTAGATCGCCACTGCTAGATGACCAATAACTTACCCAGGCGGCCCCAGTTGAGTCAATGTCAACCGATGGCGTGCCGCCAGTTGAGCCCGCAGAATCGACAGTTGTACACGTCCAATTTGAATCGGTACAACCACTGCCAGATCCGCCGCCAACATACCGTGCTACTTTTAGATCTTGGAGATTTGACTCACCATAGCCAATCCATGGATTGCCCGACGGGTCTACAGCAATGCTCGTAGAGAAGCCCGCCACATTAGTGGTATCAACAACAGTACAACTCCACGCCGAAGAGGCGCAGCCACTCCCCCCAGAACCAACATATTGCGCAACTTTAAGATCCGCTCCTGTGCCATAATGATAGCTAATCCACGGATTGCCAGACGCGTTAAAGGCAATAGATGTGTACTGTCCAACATTGTTGGTCGCGTCCACAGTTACACATGTCCAATTTGAGTCCGTACAACCCGTACCTGAACCACCCCCAATGTAGCGCGCTACTTTTAGATCCTGATTTGTTGAATCATAATAGCTTACCCAAGGCTTACCAGATGCGTCTACACCAACCGAGGAATATGTGCCAGTGTTGCCGGTGGCATCTATGCTACTGTGAGTGCTGCGACTACCCGCGTTCTTAACCTTTACTGCATCTTGAACTTTTGACCACTCCCCCGTTCCAGAGTCATAAAACAGCCCAATATCTGAAAAATTAATCTGGGTGCTTGTGTTCTTTATTTGCGCTCGCAAGTTAACTCGTGAGCCCTTAGGTGCTGTAATGGAGGTGTTAGCAGCTGCAAGCTGACTATTTGCTCCGTTGTAATAAACAGCAATAGACACATAATCAATGTTCGCGATACGATTTGACGCAGCGCTATTCAAAGCTGCAATTGCAAATCCAAATCCACTGTTGTTAATGTCTGACGGCGTCCAGGTTGTCCCCCAAAGATCGTTCGTGCCACCATACGTATACGCAGTTTCCGTGAGAGCCCAGTTACCGGACTTACTCCTATCAGTCGAACCTATAGTGCCACCTTTTACTATGCGTACAGCACTGTCGCGAACCAACGTGCCACTACCATACTTCCCAACAGTCACACTAATCCCGGTGATTGCGGCACTAGTGGGTAGAGAGTACCCAAAGTTTGTCACTTTAAGATAATAGGTACTCTCAGCAGGTGAAATGTTACCAGTTGAGGAGTTAGTATTATCATTCGCAAAAACATTTCCTGTGTTGTTCCAAGTAAATGAGCCTCCTGAAGATGAGTCGGCTGCCGCCGTAGCTCCAAATGTCGCGCTGGTGCTGCCGGGCGAGGCATCGTCATTCTCCCAAATATAACCGGTCTGGTTAGTGTTGCCGTTTATAGCAAAGGCTTTTTGCGGCGTGTGGTTCTGAGAAAAAATCTGAAACAGCAACACCCCGACCGCAAACAAAGCGAAGGAGCGTGAAAGCATAGTTTTACGCTGGACCAGAGCACGCTTATAGTGCACTTTGGAACCAAAGAAACGCCTCGATTTTTTTGGACGAAGCGTTTGCTTTACTATGTTTCGCTTTGGACTAGGTAGCTGCTCGCCTACCCACTCTTTGAGTGGCTCCCCTGTCACCTCTTGAGGGTGAATGATGACCGGCACGTTGTCGGTAGGCGTGTGCCGTTGCGCGCGGCGCCTACCAAGCGAAACGCGCGCCGAAGATCGTAGCGAACCATGATCAGATTGTGTGACCTTGCGACTTTGGTTTTTCATGTCTGCACCCATTAGTCTGTGTATTGATAGCTAATACTGCCGATTCTGACATTATTGCTTGATTTTGAGAACACCTTAACGGTTATGGTTATTATATCATTTGCAGCATATGAACAACCAGATAATGTGACCGTTTGCTCCGTCCAGGTTGTTGCCGAACCAGGCAGGACTGATGTGCTTGCCGCACAAGAGGTGCCCGCTGCGTCTTGAACGGTTACTTGAATATCGTTGTTAGCCGAAGATGTCGAGGCACCATACGCCCAAATCTTGAAGGTACCAAAGCCTGATGCATAGTCGCTTGGTATCTGTGACTGCACTACCAGCTCATAGTCTTGAAGTGAACTTTGGGTTGATGTCCAATCGTAATAATTGCGACGATTGGTGCCATCATAGTCACTGTTAAGTGTACCGCTATTATTGGTGCCGTCAGCGTGCAATACCACACCTGAATATTCCGCATTAATGATTTCTTTAACAGTATTGCCTCCGCCGCCACCGCCGGTGGTGTCGCAATCTACCCAAGCGCCGTTCACTCGGCACCTAAACACATCATCATTAGCATCATAGAACATCGATCCATCTGGTACTGTTCCGCCTGGGTCAGAGTTGAATGCATCAAGCGAAAGAACCACGTCGTCAGTGCCATTACCGATCTCTACAGCGTTAACATCGGTTGCGCTTTCGGTATCGATTGTAAGGTATGCCTGGCCGCCAGCTTCCTGTACTTCAAAGATTGCAGTGCCATCAGAGCCAGTCTTGAATTGGCTAGTGCCAAGTACATCAAAGGTTGCTACTGGTGCGCTGGTTTGGCCGACTGCAAGCGCACCGGCAAATACGTTGGCATTAGTCGAGGCGTTATAAATACTATAGTCTACACCGCCAGTAGGATATGACTGGAAGCCAACACCTTGCGCCGACAAGAACAGGTTGATTCGATCTGTACCGGTCGTCTTGTCTTCAATCGCGACACCAATGTGAGCACCGAGCGTGTAGCCCGAAGCAGAAAGCGTGTTGCCAGACACAAAGTCAACAGCCCTGTTAACTGTACCGGAGGCACCAAAGTCATTGAATGAGTTAATCACACCAATTAAGTTGTCTAGGCCAACACCAGAGAACACACCGCCACTTGAGATGTTGATGACAGTTGAATCTTCTGATGGCGCACCGCCCCAAATGTTGTTAGCGACAGTTAAACCACGGTAGGTTTGCGCGCTGATCGATGCAGGATTTACATTTAGATCAATAGTTGCTGCTGTGCCGTCGGAAGAATCGGTGTCATAGTAGCCGATTGCCCTAAACGCGCCTTCATTATTACTGTTCTGAACGGTCAGCCATGAGGTTGGCTCGTTTGTATTGATGCTGACATGCCCGTTGTCGTGTACCACTAAGCGGTTGCTGCCGCTATCACCACGGACAATCAAAGCAGCAGGGTGGCGAGTCACGGTCTGGTTTGAAGATGTCGCCGTCCAGTTGTTAGCTACAGTAATCGCACCTGCACCGGTATTTGCGGTGACTGAAAGCACCAAGTTACGCTGACCGTTGATGGTTATGTAATCGCCAGCTTCGAGTTCACTCAGGTAAAGCGTACCCGCGTCACCATCCACCCAGTTGGTGTTGATTGTAACGTCTGCCGTACTTGTTAGGCTTACGTCACCCTCAGCGTTAATGACTGCCGATTCGTTTACTTCTAGAGTGCCTTGCACGGTCGTGAGTATGTTTGAACGTCCCACTGCCACCGCGCTGGCGTTGGTCGCGCCAACTGAAATCGTTCCAGTCGTACCACTTGCCGTGCCCACATCGAGCGTAAGGTTACCCG
>CAZHXE010000085.1:0-5257 GCA_964536005.1 uncultured Candidatus Saccharibacteria bacterium | reverse complement strand
GCGAACCACTTGCAGGCGCGAGTGGCCGAGACTACCCACTTCTGATTGGCTCAGATAGCTTTATCACTGGTTTTGAAGATAACTTGGTTGGCATGAAGGCTGGCGAAGATAAAACATTCGAGCTCACCTTCCCTAAGGATTACGCCCATGCTCCTCTAGCTAACAAGAAAGTGACGTTCGAAGTCACTCTTAAATCGATCAATGAGCTAGTGCTACCTAAGCTCGATGAGGAATTTGCTAAAAAAGTTGGGCCATTTAAAGACATTGATACGCTGAAAGACGACATTAAAGAGCAGCTTACTCGCCAAAAAGAGCAAGAGACAGAATCCAAGCTGCGCGATGATATTATCGGAGAAATTGTTAAGAACGCTTCATTTGAGCTGCCAGACGTACTTGTGCAGGAAAACATCGCCTCGTTGCTAAACGACTTTAAACAGAATCTGGTGTACCGCGGCATTACATTTCCTGAATATCTAAAACAGGCCGGTCAAACAGAGGATGAATATATTGAGTCAGACCTTAAGCCTCGAGCAGAAGACAGAGTTAAGACCGGCTTGCTACTTGCGGAAATCGCCCGCAAGGAAGAGATTAGCATAACAGACGAAGAGCTTGAAGTGCGCTTGCAGGTGCTTCGCACTCAGCATCAAAATGATGCAGAGTCCATGACTCAGCTACAATCACCCGATGTACAACAGGAAATTGCGTCACGAATGGTAACCGAAAAAACGGTTGAAAAACTCGTAGAATATTGTGCTCAAAAGTAAATTAGCACTCTTGCATTTAGAGTGCTAGTTATCTATACTGATAAATACTGATTAAGGAAGTTATATCTTAGATGCCGAACAATAGTTATTTAGTTCCAACTGTCATCGAATCAACGCATATGGGTGAGCGCGCCTACGACATATATTCTAGGCTGCTCAAGGACAGGATTATTTTTATGGGGACACAAGTTGATGCCACTAGTGCAAATTTGATAGTTGCTCAACTCCTACACTTGGCACATGAGGATGCTAACAAAGATATACATATGTACATCAATAGCCCCGGTGGCGATGTCTATAGCGGTCTAGCAATTCTTGATACTATGAATTACATCAAACCCGATGTTTCGACCATTTGTGTTGGATTGGCGGCTAGTATGGGCGCTATCCTGTTGGCTGGTGGTACAAAAGGGAAGCGTTTTGCACTACCTAACTCAAAAATTATGATTCACCAGCCCTCGAGTGGCTACAGGGGCACAGCAAGTGACATCGAGATTGACGCACGTGAAACCCTTGATGTGAAGCATAATATTGAACGCATGATGGCACAATTTACCGGCCAGAACATTAAAGTTATCAATCGAGATATGGATCGAGACAACTACATGACCTCTTCACAAGCAAAAACATATGGTATTGTCGATGATGTCATAACATCGGCTGCTAAATTAGCAAAGAGCGCGTAACTTTTAAGCGGTTATCTAACTTAAACGTTTACTCTTTTTTGACTTGGAAGTGTATTCTACAAGTAAGTTTATACATAAAAAAATCCCCCAAAGGGAGACCGTTAGCGTATGGTTAGTGTGACAAGGAAGAGAGACTTGTAATTATTGGTACGTACGGCGATCGTAGTGGTGACGGCGGATGTCGGGGAGATGAGACTCCCGCTTGACCACTACGATCGCGCGCACGCGAATTTTACGATTTCTCCGAGAGACTTGACCTAGGCGACGCTGACTAGGCTCGGTCTCTCGGTAGAGAGGCCCCGACTCCGGGGGGACGTGGAGTCGGGGCACAAGTTGCCCAAATTGTAACTCATATATAACAGGCACAGCCTGCAGATGGTTGTCAATTGGGAGCGATCAAGGCTGCCCACCCTTTGGCGAGTGGACAGCCTGTGCTCACGTATGCGTGAGCACCATCCCGAGGTCCGACCGAAGGCCAGTTCGCTGGGGATGCCTTGATGGTTGTTGGTGTTACCCGCCGCAGCCATCAAGGATTTTAAAGCACTAGACAACGAAACAAGTTCGTAATCGTTCAGGAAACGCTACGCGCCATATGTTATTCAACTCCAAGCTGTGGGCTGGAGGATATGTAACATATGATGCAAAGCGCTTCCTGACTTTATGCTTTTTGCGTCTAATAGGTTCTCTTCCTTGTCAAAGTGCTCCAAGTCACTAATGTAACTGGGAACGATGCTATTCTATTGTGATCTAGATCACAAGTCAAGTCCAATTTTTGTATTATAACAAGAAAAGATAGGAATTACTCTTGCATTTACATAAGATATGTCTACAATATGCATTAAGAAGTAGAGTAAGCTCTTGTAGTTTTGATTGTAAAAAGTCATGTCAATCAAAAGCAGGAGAAGAGTTTTAGTATACACTTCGCGCGCAAATACTAAACGGTGAGCAATTGCACATGCAATCTGTTTACTAAACTATAGGTACTCTTTTAGTGTCTCAATCGAGAATTCGCTACACATCATAACAATCGCTAATTGTTACACGCACGTGTAGTTTTTTCGTTTTGTGATCATAAAAAGTATTAGTACGACATATCCAGGAAGGGGTACGCTTTGGCGACAAAAGCAATGACGCAATCGTCAACTGGCCGACGTTTTTTCACGCCAGTTAATGACGACGTAAAACTACCAAACTTGATTGAACATCAACTTCGTTCTTTTAAGTGGTTTGTAGATGAAGGTCTACAAGAAATTTTTCAGGAAGTAAGTGCTATTGAAGATTACACCGGCACAAAGCTTGAACTTCGCTTTAAGGAATATCATTTTGAAGATCCTAAAATGAGCGAACACGATGCACGTGAAAACAATGTCAGCTTCGAGGCTCCGCTCAAAGCCTTGGTAGAGCTAACAAACAAAGTCACTGGTGAGGTGAAAGAACAAGAGATTTACCTGGGTGACTACCCATGGATGACCGACCGCGGTACGTTTGTGATTAACGGCGCAGAACGTGTGGTCGTTTCACAGCTCATTCGCTCTGCGGGTGTTTTCTTTACTGCTGACGCTAGCGGTGTCCGTCGTCGCTATGGCGCCAAGGTGATTCCTGGCCGTGGCGCATGGCTCGAGATCGAAACCGCTTCAAATGGTGCAATTTACGTAAAGATTGACCGTCGTCGTAAAGTAACTATTACTACCTTGCTGCGCGCGCTAGGTGTAACAAGTGACACACAGATTCGTGAGCTTTTCAAACACGTCGACACTGGCGATGTGAATTATATTGACGCAACGATCGACAAAGACCCTTCTCGCTCACAGAGTGACGCGCTTATCGAAGTCTACCGTCGTTTGCGACCAGGCGACCTTGCCACTGTCGATAACGCTAAACAACTCCTCGAAAACATGTTCTTCAACTTTAAGCGCTTCGACTTCTCTAGGGTCGGTCGTTATAAGATTAATAAGCGACTAGATCTGCAGGTGCCAAACACCGTAGAAAACCGCGTAATGCGTATCGAAGATCTTACGGCTATCATTGCTGAAGTTATTCGACTCAACAATACGCAAGAAGCTCCTGATGATATCGACTCACTTGCCAACCGTCGCGTAAAGCTAGTTGGCGAATTAGTACAACGTCAGTTCCGTATCGGTTTATTGCGCATGGAGCGAAATGCCAAAGACCGTATGTCTATGTCAGACATCGAAACAGTGACTCCTGGTCAGCTCATTAACGCTCGCCCAGTTGTCGCGGCCGTTCGCGAATTTTTTGCATCATCGCAGTTGTCCCAATTCATGGATCAAATTAACCCGCTTTCCGAGCTCGCTCACAAGCGTCGTCTCAGCTCGATGGGCCCTGGCGGTCTGTCGCGCGAACGTGCTGGTTTTGAGGTCCGAGATGCTCACTCAACTCACTATGGCCGAATGTGTACGGTCGAAACCCCAGAAGGCGCAAACATCGGTCTAGTGTTGAACTTGGCCTCTTATGCACGCGTTAATGAATATGGTTTTGTAGAAACTCCTTACTTTAAGGTTCTGAATGCTGTTTCTGCGAAAGATGCAGAGGGTCACATAGCTGCCTATGACATTGAAGATGATAAGGGTGCGGTTGTTGTTAAGGCAGGTGCAACTATCACTGCAGCCATGGCGCAAAAACTTGCCAAGATTGATCGTGCCACTTTCCCGGTGAAGGCAAAAGTTACAAAGGACCTTATATTCCTGGATGCCGCCGAAGAAGAAGGTGCAGTTATCGCAGGTGCTGGTAACGAAGTAGATGAAAATGGCTACTTTGTAAGCGATCGTATCGGAGCCCGCAGTGGCTTAACACCTGGTGAGGTTGACTCAAACGACGTTACCCATATGGACGCATCACGTATGCAAATTGTTGGTTCGTCGGCTGCCCTCATTCCATTCATTGAGAAAAACTACGTGTATCGCTCATTGATGGGCGCTAACCAGCAGCGTCAAGCTGTGCCGTTGATTCAACCTCAGTCAGCACTAGTAGGTACTGGTGTCGAAAGTATCGTCGCTCGTAACTCTGGTCAGCTCATTACCGCTGAAGAGGAAGGTGTTGTTGAGCAGGCAGAAGGCGCAGAAGTAATCGTTAACTACAAATCGCTTGGTAAAAGAAAATACGTACCGATGCACTTTATACGTTCTAACGAAGGATCATCAATTAACCAAAAAGTAGTCGTGCATGCCGGCGACAAACTTAAGGCAGGTGATCCAATCATTGAAGGTATGTCAATTCAGGGCGGTGAACTCGCGCTCGGTAAAGACCTGCTTGTGGCGTTTATGCCATGGGGCGGCTATAACTTTGAAGACGCAATCATCATTTCACAGCGCCTTGTAAGGGAAGACACGCTTACATCTGTACATATCATGGACTTCATGACTGAAGTACGTGAAACCAAATTAGGCCCAGAGATCGTTACATCGGATATTCCAAACGTATCGGAAGAGTCGCTTCGTCACCTCGACGAGGACGGAATCGTTCGCATCGGTGCAGAAGTGCATCCTGGCGATATTTTGGTTGGTAAGATTACTCCAAAGGGTGAGCAAGAGCTTTCGTCTGAAGAACGCTTGTTGCGCGCAATTTTTGGCGAAAAAGCAAAGGACGTGCGCGATACCTCACAGCGCATGAGTAACGGTAAGCACGGTAAAGTTGTTGGTGTAAAGATCTTTTCTAGAGAGCAAGGCCACGAACTCAAGGCCGGTGTGATCATGCAGATCCAAGTCTTTGTTGCTCAGATGCGTAAGATTGCTGTCGGTGTAGATCTCGGTGGTCGCCGTATCATTAAAAAAAAAAGGGGGGGGGGGG
>CAZHXE010000084.1:0-5591 GCA_964536005.1 uncultured Candidatus Saccharibacteria bacterium | reverse complement strand
TCAGTCACAGAAGAAAACTAAGAGGTAGCTTTCTTCTGTTCCTTCGCTACACGACCCTCCCGCGAGCGGACGCTCGCTTCTGGAGGTTCTGCGTCCTCTTTCGCGCCGATTACCAAAAATAAAACCCTAGCTTACGCTAGGGCTCTAATTTTGGTGCCGCGAAGAGGACTTGAACCTCCACGAGATTGCTCTCACTAGCACCTGAAGCTAGCGCGTCTGCCAATTCCGCCATCGCGGCACGGTTGTAGTTGATGCTGGCAGGCTTGCATTCTATAACGCACAGAACGCATGGCAATTTCATCACTGATTACCATACACTACTTTTTTTATCCGCTCAAGCTGCGCTCGTTATGCTCATCCCAACAATGTGTAATATTTTCGAATATGTGTAGTTCGGTATACACCGTGATACAATCCATGGGTGAAACCGTTTCTGAAGCACTGGCTGTATCCTGTAACTGTTTTTATCACTGGAGCCTGCGTTCTTATTGTTGAAGTCGTTGCCGTGCGCATGCTCTCGCCTTATTTTGGTAATACAATCTATACTTTTTCTAGCGTCATCAGTGTTATTCTGCTCGCGCTCAGCAGTGGATATTATTTTGGCGGTAAGCTTGCAGACCAACATCCGAAACCCACCATTTATTTCTCGACAGTAGTGGTAAGCGGTGCAACTTTAGCGCTGTTATATGCATTCTCAAAGTCACTCTTGCAGGCGATAAGTGAATCTCTGCCTCTTACCTATGGCCCCCTTGTAACCACGGCTTTACTCTTCTTGTTGCCCGCGTTACTTATTGGTGTGTTATCGCCATTTGCGGTTAGGTTGCAATCCGACATGCTGCCTAAAAGCGGTATAGGTACTGTTTCTGGACGAATTTCGTTCTTCTCGACTGCGGGCAGCATTTTTGGAAGCCTGCTTGCAGGTTTTGTGCTGATCCCACAATTCGGCATTCATCGCATTTTTGTATCAGTAGCTATATTTTTGATGCTCACAGGCTTAGCAGGCTTGGTTCTAACTGGAGCAAAAAGAGAGTTTACCCACAAAGTAATCATATTTTGTATGTTGGCGGCAAGCATCCAAATGCTTGGTGCGCCAACCCTGGCTGCATCGGTAATATACCAAAAAGATGGTGTGTATGAGCGATTGAGTGTTAGCGAGGGCAAGTACAAAGAGCGACCTGTGCGTTTTTTTACCCAAGACAGATCAAACTCAAGCGCCATGTATCTAGATAGCGACGACCCAAAAGATCTTGTATTTGAATATTCACGCTACTACCGACTAGTGGAACTATTCCAGCCCAAAGTTGAGCGCACCGTGACCCTTGGCGGTGGCGTCTACTCCATTCCCAAGGCAATGCTGGCCCAGTATCCAAATGCCCAGGTGGAGGCAGTCGAAATTGAGTCTAGGTTGGAAGAAATCGCCAAGGAATACTTTGCGTTGCCAAATGATAAACGACTTTCATTACACACAGAGGATGGCCGTCGCTACCTCAAAACATCCAAGCAAACCTACGACTTGATATTTAGCGATGTCTACAGCTCGCTCTATTCTTTGCCGTCTCACTTTGCTACCGAGGAATTTTTTGGTCTTGCAAGTAGTAAGTTGAGCGGTGACGGCCTGTTTATGGCCAATATTATCGGCGATTTGTCTCGCTCACCTAAGTCGCTAGTGCCAACACTCGTTAAGACTGCGCAGCGCTCCTTTAAGCAAGTCTACTTGATTGCCGTAATCTCACCGTATTCTATGAATACACAGAACTTTATACTTGTAGGCACAAACAGCGACAAAACGCTTGATCCATCCAGCCCGGCGGTACGGAGTCATGACAGCAAGACCATCAGAGATATATCGCAGCATCTTGTAGACCTTGATCGTTACAATTTCGACCAGTACACCTCGCTAACTGATGATTACATGCCAACCGATAACATGTCTGCTGCACTGCTGCGCAGAAGCTTTGATGGCGAAGGCAAGAACGGCGGCAGCTACTTACGGTACTTGATAGACCAGCAACTGAGTTATGGCGATATATTTAACGACGCTGAAGCCAATCAAAAACTTGAGAATTTTTTACGCGCAGAACTAGGGCAGTCGGAGGATGTATCGCTAAGTTATGGAAAAGACATCCACGTTGTGCGTCTTAACCCAAAAGTTAAAAACCGAGTGGCAATAATGGCAAATTACGGCCTCAACAATAATGCCCCAGAGGCGGTAAGGCAGCTGAGTTTGCAACGCAGAGCCTCTGCGCTCGGAATGGTGCTTGAACTTCGCCGGCAACAGAGCGAATCTAAGTCTGGCATAGATTTTATCTTTGTCTCTGGCGATAGCGACAACGACGCTACAAAGGCTTTGAAGAGCCTGTATCAGAAGCACACACTTACGGCGCTGATCAACATTGAATCTGCATGCAACTCAAAGGACGGGCTGAACCTATTTACTTATACCGATAACACTATTTCGGATATGATTAGCGCTGCTCGACCTGCTTCGGCAGACGAGTCCTTCCTGCACGTCGTGCGAAGATCAGCTTCCGCGTTGCCATCATCCTTGTCATCTGAGTACCCCGTCGTTACTGTTGCCGATGCCATAAATGACTACTCTAGGCATTCAGAGTGTAGTATCGGACATATGAACGACGCTTTGAACCTCTTGCAAGGCTACCTTAAGAAGTCCTAGGCCATGGCCAAGCTTAGTAGACCTACATTATTTTATGTACGCCATATAGTACAGCTCGTGCTTTGGCCGGCTCGGTTCGCTAATTTCAATATTGGTACACAGACCTTCACGCTGCGTCCTCGCACGCTCGATGGCTACATTATCAATGAAGTGTACAAGAATGCTGACTACTCGCCCGTAGAGCTTTCTCCAATGCTTCAGGGCGGTGTGTTTGTTGATCTGGGTGCGCAAATTGGCGTTTTTAGTGTTTGGGCGTCAAAACAATACCAGCCAAGCAAACTAATCTGCGTTGAGCCGGAAGCTGGTAACCGCGCGTTGCTCGCAAAGAACTTGGCGCGCAATAATGTCACTGCCACGGTAGAGCCTAGTGCGCTTTGGTATCATGCTCGCGGCATCCATCTTAAACTTCATGCGAGTAATTCAGGCGGTCATCGCACGGTTGAAGATGGTATGGTTAATACAGAAACATTGACGCTCGCAGAGCTGCTAAAGGGCCTAAATGTAGTAGATTATTTAAAAGTTGATATAGAAGGTGCTGAAGTTGTTCTGTTCACTCCTGAGAATCTAGCCCTCATTAAAGAAAAGGTACGATTTATTAAAATGGAGGTGCATCTTGGCTACGGTGTTTCTAAAACGGAAGTATCCGAAAAACTAGCAAGTATCGGCTTTACGGTAATTGATATCCCCCAACCTTTCCCTAAACGATTCCAAACGGCGATCCTTGAAGCGTCACCAGCTACCACCACCACCGCCGGAAAAACCACCACCCGAAAATCCCCCGCCAGACCCCGACGTGCCGCTTGACTGGTTTACGCTGCTAGAGACACCATTGAGTCCCTGACTCAACGAGGAAGTTAGATAGGCAATATTCAAAGCGCGTGTCGACGTACTGCTTTCATACCAAGAATCAGTTCGCACATCTAGGTTCTTGAACTGACCTGCCCATTGTTTTTCAACCCCAAGAGCGATGGCATAGGGTAGGTATTCGCTAAACTGTTCAGGCTTTCGCTCTGGCGCTTCAAGCATCGCCATGCGATTGGCCTCGGTCAGCTTAAGAAAATCTCTGAAACCCTCGATGTATGCCCAGCGCGTATAGCCCTCATTGGTCATGCGCTCCGATAAATTCCAGCTGAGGATACTCGCCTTCTTGTAGAATCCTTTGCTGATTAGGTTGGTCTTAAGCGCTTTGTGGAACACTATGTTAGCTTCACGGAAAGTCTTGGTGGTTGGTAAACTCTTGCTAGAAACCGTAGCGTCTTTTAGGAATAAAGCTTGGTGTATTTGGCTCTCGAACAGCGGAAGCTTAGGGTCGATGTCTTTGAGCTTTACAAAGTTATACTCTGCCCTTTTAAACATTGTTTTTTCACGAGTTTCCACAATCTTTAGATACCCTTTTACGGCAAGTTGCACGAGTGTGGCGGTAAGTTCTGCCCCGCTGCTACTGTTGTCTACGAGTAGGCCAATTTCCGCCGGCTCCATGTCGGCTGGCGGTTCGTACTGTGGAATAACTAGCTCTTGTTTGCGTCTCTGACGATACCGTATGTAGCCGATGAGGGGTTTGATACCTACAAGGCTAAATAGTGCTGCTATTCCGCCAAATATTCCAACAGCAACCCAAGCGGGCATTTCGCCTACTGGCGTGAGTTCGCTTAGCTGCGCAGTCTGTGTGAAAGTTTGTAATGGATATACTGCCTCAAGAGTGAGGGTTGAGCCTGTATCTACCTTTTCATTAGACGTATATGTGACCGTGTTTCCGGATGTTGTCACAGTGCAGTTCTGATCGCGCGAGCCCGTGGGACCGCTGTAGCAAGTTTGGCCTACCGTTGATGTTGTGGACTTTAGCGTGACACTTGTGCTTAAAACGGGGACTTGCCACTGATCCCCAGGAAAATTAAGTCGCACTATCTCGAAGTTATCGGTGCTTTGTATAGCCACTGGGCCAATCGTATAGTTGACCTCGTATGTATGTTCGCCACTTACGTATGAGTCGGCGTTGCCAATACGCAATTCCACATTATTGTCACCTACTGTGCTCTGGCTGTAGTCAACGGTCGCACCGTCAATTGAAACAGAGTCTACGTCAACGGCAACTTCGTATCCTTGTTTTTCCTCAACGTAGGAACGGGTCGGAATAACTCTAAATATGCCATGCCGTTCGTTGCCTCCAAAGTTGTACTGGATCGTCTCGCTGACAGTCGCATATCCTGATTCATTTAGCTCCACCTGGGCAGAGAACGTTGTTACAGATTCTTGGTTGTCCTGCGCGTGTGTTGCTTGGCCGTGCAATATGAACATCGCCATAATTGCGGTGAATGATATCAGGACGCCTGACGTTGTGCGCTTGATAATTGAGTTATGCACGGACATGTTTACTTAATCCAGACGGTTTTAATGTTCGTAAACGCTCGAATCCCCTCTTCAGAAAGCTCCCTGCCAATCCCCGATTTTTTTGTGCCGCCAAACGGAAGACGCGGATCACTCTTGACGAGTCCGTTTACAAACACGCTTCCCGATTCAATCCGCGGAATGAGCCGTTTGGCGTGTTCTAGGTCTTTGGTGTAAATACTTGCGCCAAGGCCAAAGCGAGTATCGTTAGCGACTTTGACTGCCTCGTCGTCGCTCTTGACCTTAATGACGCTCACAACTGGCCCAAATAGTTCCTCGTGGTAGCTCGGTACATCCGGTGTTACGTCAGTTAAAATAGTTGGCGCTAGGAAAAAGCCTGGCTGGTCAAGTCTGCTGCCACCTGCTGCAATTTTGGCGCCAGCAGCCACCGAGGCTTTAATTTGGCTCAATAATTCGTCTAACGCTTGCTCTGATACCACTGGGCCAAGCTGGGTTTTTTCGTTGCTTGGGTCACCTACCGTATATGATTCAAATATGGTGACGAGTTGTTTTAGTACTTCATCATACACGG
>CAZHXE010000083.1:0-5647 GCA_964536005.1 uncultured Candidatus Saccharibacteria bacterium | reverse complement strand
CAGCAAACCGGCGTGTATGTAGTGTTTGCTCGGAATCTTGTCCACTCATGGTGAGCGGAATGCCAACAATTATAAGGTCTGATTGTTCCCGCTTTGCTATATCGCAAATATCTTCAACTGTCCGCTCGCCAACAGCCAAAGTTTGTAGTGGTTGAGGAATCTGAGCCGTCATATTCATTCGCGCTACACCTATGCGCTTAAGGCCCACGTCGAGCCCTAGCAACTCATCACAGGATGATGGCTTAGGTGCCGATTGGTTACTCATTGTCTTTGTCTGGTACTTCAATGGTGATGGTAGTTTTGTCTGTGCCCGGCAGTGAAGCCACCCAAAATGGAGACAGATCAACCTTAACGTCTTTTACGCCAGGCTTGGACTTAATAATTTCTATTACTTCGCTGTAACGTTTGCCAGTTATTTCTTTTGCAAGTTCATCGGTATTTATTTCGGGACCAACAAAGCCGTCTGTGCGAGCAGTCATGTCGAACTTCTTGGCAGAAACTTTCTTATCTAGGGTCAGTTCCGTGTCGTTGATGCCGCTATCTAAAATAGTAAGCGCGTTCGTATCAATTTGCGAAGATAGGTCTTTCTTGATTAGTTCTTCTAAGACTGGCTTACTCATGCCAATGAGCGTGTAGGTGAATTCCGCAGATATGCTAGCTTCGTTGGCTTCTTGACCCGCTGCAACTGAGCTTACTGGGTCGGTATTTGATGAAGCAAAACTGTCATCGATTACAATAAACGTATCATCGAACTGCGCGGCAAGTTCAGACTTGATTGATTTGTCGGTTTTACCGATAAGGGTTTGCTTTGCCTGGGAGATATCGGTAGCAGTCACGAGCTTTTTAATTTCGCTGGTGCCGCCACTCATTTGTCCACCAACGCCGGTGACATCTTCGCTTACGCCAGAAACTGAGTAGCCGCGTGGGCCGAGGTTTTTGCTGTCGCCGCCCTCTTTGGCCGTGACATCAACGTCTGCTTCGCCGGGCGTACAATCGATGCCGCCGTTACTAAATGAGCCGCCCGGCACAGACGCGGCAGATTTACTCACAAACACAAAGCCGGTGTTGTCATCGACGAACTGCGTGCCAGCTGGCAACGTAAAGCTGTCGCTGCTGTCGCAGTTCTTGACCGTAATAACACCACTCGCCTTTTTGCCGACATCTTTCTCGCCAGTGGCTTTAAAGCGTTCGGTAAGAGTCTTCTTGATTTCTTTTACTTCACCCGGGAGTTGTTTCTTTTCCACATTACTGTTGTCGAGCGCGGTATCGACGGTGAATGACACATCGGCTGACACTTTTGAAGTTTCGGCCTGAATTGCGACCGATGCTTTTGGCATAACCTTAAACATAACAAACCAGCCGACTACAAGAAGGATCACGGCAAGACCAATCAGAAAGAGTCGCATACGAAACTTATCAAAGTTGGGCACCTTAATTTTGGAGGATTTTTTGACTTTCTTCGTTTCGGTCTTGGTAACTTTGCTCTCTGTAACCTGGGCGCCACTTAGCTGGTCTTCGAGTTCCCCCACAGATGCGTTTAGGTCAAGCTCTTCGTTATTTGGATCACTATCGTCAATTACTTCCGCTGCAAGCGCCGAAGCAGATTCTTGCGGAGCTGGAAGTTTTGGCAAGTACGGTCGTGATTTTAAGCCACTTGCCACGTATACCTTGGCTGCTCCGGCCAAGGGCAAGAGGGCCTCTTCCTCGGTAATAAGTACGAAGCGCTTATGCGCTTTGTCGGCAGAGTTCTTTAACAACTTCATGTTAACGCTACTCCTAAGAGCAGCTGTCTTTTTTGGCAAGACAAGCGCAACTATGTCGCCTGAAGAGTTGGCGAGCTTGTCGATGATGAGCGTGATGTCATCGTCAATATCTATGTAAATTACGTCTTTTTTTGCCATTGTTACGGATTATTATACGTTAAATTTGCAATACTTTGTTGAGTCGGTCGCGGATAGAATCAGATGCGGCATCATCACCGCTTAGTGTGTCGAGGCCAACTCGAAGCAAGCCCATTGCGGTAATGTATGTATGATCGTGAACTTGGCCTGTTTTGTCAATTATACCGGGTATCTGCTCGGGCAATATGTGGGTAACTTCTGGCTTTTTAGTAAAGGGTAGGTCTGCGTACCAGCCCGACGACTTAAGCGAGTCTACCAGCGGTCCCAGACTCGCACCGCCGCCACATAAATAAATGTGCTGTGGTAAGTGGTCGAGTTGAGTGAACTCACCCAACGCAAGTTCTACGCCGCTTTGCCAGACCTGTAGCGTACGGTTGAGCGCTTTTTTTACAATCGTCTTTCGATGATCAGGTAATTTATCACTCCCAAGCGCCAGCTTTACTACTTCGGCTTTGGCGAAATCAACACTCAGCTCACTCGCGATTGAGCGAGTAAAGCTACGGCCGCCAATGCCAAACATCTTTGTGCCTTCAACTCCACCATCATTAACCACTGCAATGTCGGTGGTTCCACCACCAACGTCAATCATAATCGCACTAAGGTTGGATGACGCATCCGTACCAATAAACGAGCGTGCTACGGCGAACGGCTCTGCGGCGACTGCTAGTAACTCAAGTGACAGCGTCTCTGCCGTACGCTCGAGCGCGCCAATGTGAATCATTGGGGCAAAGGCAGTGTAGAGTTGAATCGCGATATCCCGGCCCTGAAAACCGATTGGATTGCTCACTTTATAGCCGTCTATCTCGATCGAGACAAGAGCGCTGTTAACGAGCCTAACCTCGACATCATCATTGCCGAGCTCCAGAGCGAGCGAGCTCTTGGCGCTTGCCTCGGCATTTTGCTGTACGCGATTAATAATTAGATCCATCTCTTCTACAGAGATTTCGGTCTTTGGTTCTGCGCGCTTAAAACGGATCGTTGAGGTTGTCCCTTTTACGAGCTCCCCAGCGATACCAATAACAGCTTCCTCGGCATCAACGCCAGCCATCTGTTCGGCTGCGTTCAATGCCTTTTCGCAATTACTGACCACACCAGATATATCAGCTATGGCCCCAGCCTGCATATCGGCCAACTCCTGCTTGGCGCGGCCCATGCCTACGATTTCGACTGTGTCGCCGTCAATTTTGCCAATTAGGGCCTTCACGTATTCCGTACCAATATCAAGGCCAACAATGTAGCGGCCCGAGACACGATTTGAAAGCGGAAGCAGGTTTTTTATTTTACGTATCATCAGAAGTATTGTACTCCATTTTGCCTTATGAGCCAATTTGCTTAAGCACTTTTACGGGGTACAAAAACAACCATTAAAACTCAATTAAATCTTGTACTGCTTAAACGAGAGCAGCTTTGATGCGACGGATACCAGCCGATGACGACTGCTCTTTCAGGATCTTGAAGCGTTTGCCATCTTCGCCGAGCAAGCCAGTATGTTCAACATGGGGACCACCACAAAGCTCCATTGAATAGGGGCTGTCTTTGGGACCAATAATATAAACCTTGCTGATTGCGCCGTATTTTTCACCAAAGTGACCACGTGCACCAGATTTGAGCGCCTTTTGAGTTGGCATTTCTTCCCAAGTAACGGGCAGGTCGTCATCGATAACTTTATTGACGATGTCTTCTACTTCTTTGATTTGTGCATCGGTAAGTTTTTCGTGGTGGTTAAAGTCGAAGCGCGTTCGCTCCTCGGTGATGTTTGAGCCACGTTGTTCTACGTGGTCACCGAGCACATGTCTGAGTGCCCGATACATAACATGCGTTGTTGTGTGGTATTTAACGTGCATCGGGTTGGTTCCCTCAAGGCCACCCTTAAACTGACCCTTTGATGCAGTGCGTGAACGGATACGCTGCTCTTCGATGCAGGAATCAAAATCCGCCTTAAGTGTTTCGCTAAGATGAATATTATTTTTCTCTGCCTCTTCAATACTCAGCTCGTACGGAAAACCATAGGTGTCATATAGCTTGAATGCGATTTCGCCAGTAAGTTCATCTGTAACCTCTTTACAAAAATGCTTGACGCCAGCCTTAAGAGTCTGACGGAACAACTGCTCTTCTTTTGACAGAACATTGGCGACGTGCTGACCGCGATCCTTAAATTCTGGATAGTCATCTTTGAACATATCAACCACAATTGGAACGATCATATCTGTGAGATCGGCTTCGATGCCCAGCTCCATTGCGTAACGAACAGCACGGCGTAAAATTCGCCTGAGCACATAACCCTGCTGATGATTGCTTGGTACAACGCCGTCGATTGCCAGCCAGGTTGCGCCACGCAAATGATCGGTAATAACGCGCATACTTTGCGTGTAGTCTTCGTATTTTTTGCCCGATTTATCTTGCAACGCTTCGACAATAGGCCACATGATACTAATCTTGTAAACATCCGGTGAATCAATTGCCGCAGCCGTGATTCGCTCAAGACCACCACCGTAGTCAACGTTCTGCTTTGGCAGCTTAGCAAATGAGCCGTCTTGCTGCTTAACATATTCCATAAAGACCGAGTTGCCGAGCTCTATGAACCGACCGCAATCACAAGCCGGCTGACAGTGTTCACCATACTTGGTGTCATGATCGATATCGTTGAAGCGGTAAAATACTTCGCTGTCAGGGCCGCCAGGCTCGCCTGCAGGCATTTTGCCAGGAGCACCGGCACGCGACCACCAGTTTTCGCCGGCATCATAATAAAAGATGCGTGCCTCGCCCATGCCTTTGCGCGCACCGTCCTCTGCTGAGCCCATTTCCTTAATCTCGGCTTCAATACCGTGATCACGGAAGACATTACGCCAAATGCGGGCCGCGTCTTCATCTTTAGGGATGTTGTTTTCGCGGTCACCGATAAAGCAGGTAGCGTAGATGCGACTTGGATCGAGGCCAATATCATTAACCAGGAAGTTGAAGAAACGTGGAATCTGTTCTTCCTTAAAGTAATCGCCTAAGCTCCAGTTGCCAAGCATTTCGAAGAATGTTGTGTGGCGGTTATCACCAACATCATCAATATCGTCGGCCCGAAAACAGGTTTGTGAATCTGTAAGGCGCGTCCCCTCGGGATGGTCTTCTCCTAGCAAATAAGGCAATAAAGGCTGCATACCAGAGTTTGTAAACAAGGTTGTTGGGTCGTTTTGCGGAACCAACGATACGCGGTCAATAACTACATGACCGTCATTTTTAAGTTTTTCTAAATATTTTCTTCGAACATCTTGAGCTTTCATAAATTTGTTCCAATCAATTGCTAGATAATAATGCCGCCGCCAACAACGCGCTCGCCGTCGTATAATACCGCCGATTGCCCGGGCGTTGCTGCCCGAATTGGCTCCTCGAGTTGCAGGATTGACTGCTCTTCACCGCTTTTATGATAAACGGCCGGTATAAGCTTGGCAAGATGTCGCGTGCGAATCATGTACCGCGAGCCTATGGCTGGAGCTTCACCCAGCCAATGTGGCGACTCAATACGAATCTCATGCGCCCAGAGCGCATCACTATCAAGATTAGTAGTTACAATCACCTGGTTTTTCTCCAAGTTTTTACCAACAACATAATACGGCAACCCGCCACCCACCTGTAAACCATGACGCTGGCCAATGGTATAAAAGATTGCGCCGTCATGTTCGCCAAGCACATTCCCCTGTTCATCGACGATTTCTCCTGATTGAGTTTCAATATAATTCTGCAAAAACTCTTTAATG
>CAZHXE010000082.1:0-5658 GCA_964536005.1 uncultured Candidatus Saccharibacteria bacterium | reverse complement strand
ATTGACCACCAGCCAAAGGCTGTCGGTTTTATCTAATGAGTAAGTAGGCTCCGTATCGGTATCCGGCTGCGGCATCGACTCCTCATCATTAGCTTGTTCACCAGAAGATGTATCTTGATTAGAGTTTGATGATGTCTGAGCTTGCTGCGACGCCTCCTGCGCAGCCTGTTTTTGTGCTGGAGTGTTGGTGCGAAAGACGAAATACCAAACAACTGATGCAGTTCCAAAGAATATGATTAGGCCGCCAACCATAATAAAGATTTGTTTTTGTGTAAGCATAGAGCTATTGTAGCAAACTTATATAGGCTGCTTGAGACGTGGCCATATCAAAGCCCCACGTACATCTTCTAACACAATATGTGAAAAATTAAGGGTATCGGTATGGTTGTCGCCTGAAAGGTTCGCTCTGTCCCCATCAAAACTAAGCCGTTTAACAAACTCTTTTGTACTACCAAGCGGAGCATAGAGCACAACTTGGCCCGACTTGTAATGCCGTTGCTTCATGAAAATGACAAGTTGACCATGCCGCAACGTTGGCCTCATGCTTTGCCCGGTAATGCGGCGCGGATAAAACATGCGTGAATCTAGAGGCTGAGGTTCTTCACAACTGCATTGTAGTCGTAGCCCGGCTTAGTTGTCGCAAACATTTCACCAATTTCATCGACGAGATTAATAAGCTTGTGTGCGGTTTCTTCGCTCATATCCTTTTTTGCCTCGCCGGCCGCCTTGCAGGCGCGCCAGAAGGTATCGTGCAAGTCAGGTAGCTTCTCGAGGTGCTCAGGTTTAAAATAGTCTGTCCATAAGACCCATAAGTGCTCTTTTACAAGTTGTGCTCGTTCTTCCTTTATGGCTATAGCGCGAGCACGAAACACATCATCATCTGACTCGTTATATTTGTGGGCTGCATTAAGCACTACTTGTGCTTCAATTCGAGCCTGGGCTGGGTCGTATACACCACAAAACAGGTCGCAATGTGCGTGCACTGGTTTAAACAATCTATCAATCAAACTCATAAAACCCCCATATCTTGATGGCTCTATTATAGCTTAATAGTCCAACATGAGTGTAGAATGTGTTGGTATGAAAGATTTATTCCGAGTAATCACTAGTACGCGTCAGCTCTGGCCCACGTACGCATTTGTTAGCAGCGTAAGCATATTAGTGGCGATATCGAATTTGCTTATCCCTTTGGTGACAGGTTGGGCGATTGATGAAATTCAGCGCGGCACAGATGCAAATATCAACCGTGCGCTTATCTTTGCTGGTCTTGTCTTTGTGTTTGATTTTGGCAATACGATCATCGGTAACATTGGCGGTTACGTGGGCGACCAAATGGCCGAAAAACTCAATCTCCACCTAAGCAGACAGTACTTTTCTCACTTACTACGTTTGCCCCAATCATATTTCGACACAGAGCTCTCAGGTAAAATAATTGCCCGCCTCAACCGTTCTATCGTGCAGATTACTACTTTCTTGCAGATGATGAGCAACAACTTCTTGCAGTTTATCTTCTCTACGATCTTTTCATTATTTGTCGTTGCATATTACAGCTGGCTACTTGCGCTCATGTTATTTACTCTGTACCCAATTTACATATGGATGACAGTCCGTAACAGCACAACTTGGCTTGATTATCAAAAAGACAAAAACGAGCACAAAGATATTGCGAGTGGCCGCTTTGCCGAAGCAGTATCGCAAATGAAGGTAGTTAAAAGCTTTAATCGACAGAAATCAGAACTAAGCTCATTTACACACCACCTAGACGAAGCCGTTACCATAAATCGCCCACAATCCAAGTTCTGGCATGTTCAAGATATTAAGCGCCGTAGTGTTCTGAATGTTATATTCTTTGGTGTTTACGCATTTATCTTTGTGCAAGGAGTTCGTGGGGTTTTTGGAACTGGAGAGGCAGTTACGCTCATTCTGTACGCAATGCAAATTCGAATTCCAATCTTTACAATCAGCTACTTGGTTGAGAGTACACAAAAGACAATTGCTGATAGTCGCGATTACTTCCAAGTAATGTCAGAACCAACCGACGAACAGTCGGAACAAGAAGCACCTGCCTTAAAAGTTAAACAGGGAAACGTGCAGTTCGATCACGTATCGTTCGCCTACGACGAAGGCAAACCAGTTATCCAAGATGTGACAGTCACAATTAAAGCCAATGCAACGGTAGCACTGGTTGGCGAGAGCGGAGAAGGGAAGACCACGCTTACAAATCTTTTGCTCAGACTGTATCCTGTGTCTGACGGCAAAATCCTAATCGACGATCAAAATATTGCCTCGCACTCGCTGCATAGTCTTCGGCAAAATATTGGCGTTGTGTTTCAAGATCCTGCACTGTTCAGTGGTTCGATAAAGGAAAACATATCATACGGCAACCCTAAAGCTACACATGAGCAAATCGAGGCCGCAGCCAGGGCAGCAAATGCCCACCAGTTTATTAGTGAACTGAAGGACGCCTACGATACTCAGATTGGCGAGCGTGGCCTTAAACTAAGTGGTGGTCAAAAACAACGCATCGCGATTGCAAGAGCTCTCCTTAAAGACGCGCCCATACTTATTTTGGACGAAGCCACGTCAAGCTTAGATAGTAGGAGTGAGCATCTTGTGCAAGAGGCGTTGGAACGACTCATGAAAAATCGCACCACGCTTATAATTGCTCACCGACTCAGCACAATTGCTAAGGTTGATACCATAATCACTCTACGCAGTGGCACTATTGATGAAATTGGGTCACCGGCTGAGCTTGCCGGCACTGAAGGAATCTACGCAAATCTACTAAAACTGCAACAGAACAATACTAAAGCGACTCGATCAACACTTAAAAAATTTGAAATTAGCTAGTGGTAGCGCAGGTATATTAAGCCATATTCAGGTTACTTTAAGTTCGTTTAGTTACTGTATGGTCATGCCTGACAAGGGCACGCAAATAGCAGCAAACCTTACTCGCTCCGCGTTACTAGCAGCAAGCGATATGAGCTCTCAAAATCACACAACGTTATTATGAGCTTCATGAAATCGTCATGCAAATCAAGTACACAGAGCCTCGTTGCTATGGCTGTACCTCGAAGGCAACGACAGAACTTTAACTGAAAGGAGGAACATTGAGCATAAAAAGTCATGCAGCGCTTGTGCTGCTAATGGGGGGAGTACTAGGGTCGGTGCTGTATAGCGCAAATCTCGTCTCAGCCCAATCGGAAACTGATCAAACTATTGTTGATAGAATTGCAACTCGGTTTAACTTAAATAGAGATGAAGTGCAAGCTGTGTTCAACGAGGAACATCTAGCACATGAACAAGAGATGCAAGACCGTATCAGTCAGGAGCTCGATCAACTCGTTGAAGATGGTACGCTTACATCCGTACAGCGCACCGTGGCAGAAACAGCGCTAAACGACATGAAAGCGAAGTTAGAGGAAAGCCGCCCAGACAACTTTCACGACATGACCGATGAAGAACGCGATGCAATGCGTCAAGCTATGGATGAAGCCCAGGATGCTTTTAAGCAAACACTTACAGATAACGGCATTGACTCCAGTGTCATTATGGAAAAGCTACATCCGCACGGTAAACACCATGGAGGCATGCATGGCATGAGAGGAGGTGCTAAAGACATATAGAATTCTAAGAAATTACTAACAATACGAGCATCATGACCAGCACTTCAGCCGACCCATTATCCCCGGGTCGGCTGTTGTACTATGTAAGTTGCTGATTATTCAGGCAATTTTCAGATTACAGAGTTACAATATAGTTATTATGAGAGTTTTAATAGTTGAGGATGAGCACAAGATAGCCAATGCCCTGAAAAAGGGGCTTGAGCATGAGCATTTTGCAGTTGATGTTGCCTATGATGGCGACCAAGGTTTGATCGAAGCTACCAATGAAGAGTACGACCTGATAATTCTAGATCGGATGATGCCAGGGGAAGTTGATGGGCTAGGAATATTGAAGGCGTTGCGTACAAATAAAAATCATACCCCGGTACTATTTTTAACCGCCAAAGACTCCATAGACGACAAGGTAGAGGGGCTGAATCATGGTGCTGATGATTATTTGGTTAAACCGTTCTCCTTTGAGGAATTGCTTGCGCGCGTAAGGGCTTTACTTAGACGCCCCAAAGATGCATTGGGCGCCACATTGTCATATGATAATCTTAAACTTAATACCACTACCTTTGAAGTAACGCGAGGCGACAGCCAAATCAACGTCTCTGCTAAGGAATTTGCCTTACTCGAATATATGCTCAGAAATGCCGAAAGAATCTTAACCAAAGATATGATTACTCAGCATGTCTGGAACTATGACGCAGACATTCTGCCCAATACTATCGAAGTGTATATAGGATATCTGAGAAACAAAATTGACCGTCCGTTTGAAAAATACACCCCCCTTATCCAAACCGTTCGCGGCTTTGGATACAAGCTACAGGCCAAATCCAAAGCATGAATGCAATGTTCGAATCCGCAACCCTGCGCTTGACTGCCATTTATGTAATTTTGCTGATGGCCGTAAGCGCCTTTTTTAGTTATAACTGGTATTCGGTTGCCTCATCAGAGTTAGACGCCAGTTTTAGACAACAACGTAACGCGCTCCTATCGGGTCCGTTCCGTATTGATAACTCCATGTTGAATGAGTATATTGAGCATCGCTTGAACGAAACAGAAGCAGCAAAGCACGTGGTGTTTAGCGAAATCGTCACAGCAAACTTTATATTCTTGAGCATCGCAGCAACTGGCAGCTACCTCTTGGCACGAAAGACATTACAGCCAATCGAAAAAGCCCACGCCGCACAGCGACGTTTTACAGCCGATGCCTCGCACGAACTGCGCACTCCAATTGCCGCTATGCAAACAGAAATAGAAGTATACCTTCGCGATGAGAATTTAACGAAGGAGGAAGCTAAAGACCTTCTGAAGAGCAACCTCGAAGAGCTGGCTAAACTTAGAGATTTGTCATCAAACCTGCTTCTCATCGCGCGGCAAGATGAGGATGGACAATTAGAACTCAAGCCAACTAAAAGTGAGAAAATAAGTCATGACGCTCTCTCTAGGGTCAGGAAGCTGGCCAAAAACAAACAAATTACACTAGAAAATACAATTGATAAGGCGCAGGTGCGAGCAAATCAAAAGGCACTCTCCGAGTTGTTGGTTGTATTGCTAGAAAACGCCATAAAATATAGCCCGTCAGAGACCACAGTAACGCTGCGTGGGCAGGTTAAAGGGAGACATTATCGCTACAGTGTCGAAGACAGCGGCAGGGGTATAGACTCAGACGACTATGAAAGAATCTTTGAGCGCTTTTTCCGGGTTGATCAATCACGTAATAAGACAGTGATTGACGGAACAGGACTCGGACTCGCTATTGCAAAGAATATAGCCAGTCAGCACGGGACAAATATTCAAGTCAAAAGTCCAGGAATAGGCAAAGGCACCACATTTTGGGTTGATCTAGAAATAGTAGGCGACTAAATCCTACCAACGCTCTTTAGATTTAACTCTGATTCTGCGCCAGATGAGTCCATCCAACAACAAATGGGACAGATAACCCATTAGCGCCGCCACATATAATAAGATACCGGTTTCTTGAAACTGAGCAGTAGAAAGATAGGGGATGATCAGTATAGGTAGTGGCACTAGCACTGCAGCAAGC
>CAZHXE010000081.1:0-5797 GCA_964536005.1 uncultured Candidatus Saccharibacteria bacterium | reverse complement strand
GGCAACTTTCTACCATTTAGACAAAGTAAAAGAGGGTGACAAATTCGCTATCTGGTGGGAGGGCAAAGAGTACGTGTACGAGGTATTCCAGATAGTTGTCGTATCACCCAATGCAGTAGAGATCGAAGCCAACACAGAAGAACCGATCGCCACTATCTACACCTGCACGCCTGTATGGACGGCCGAGAACCGACTCGTGCTTAAGGCTCGTTTAGTTAATCCGGAGGTTTTAGATGAAAGCTAAACTTACAAAGCTGCGTATATCCGAAAAACAGCGCACTATTATGCTCGTTGTGCTCCTTTTGTTTTCTATTTGCTTTATCTACTACATCCAACATGGCATAGACAACAACTTCGTCGAACAGTTGCAATAGCGCTATTTGCGATAGACTTCGGTGTTTTATTTAGCTCATGCTAAAATGAGATTAAATATGAACGAAAACCCACAATCTCCAGACCAGCAGCAATATCAGCCTGGGCAAGCATATCAGCCAGGCCAAACTGCCGTGCCTGCCCCACAACTGCCACCAATGCCACCGGTCCAACAACCCGTGATGCCGCCGCCACAATATCAAGCACCGGTCGCAGCACCACAGCCAATCTATACCCCTCCGCAGCCACCCATCGCGCCCACACAACCACTCGCCCCGTCGCTGCAGCAAGAATATGGACAAATTTTTGAGCAACCAAGTTACGCCAGAGGTGGTATGTCGGGATTTAAGGGCCTGTCTACAAAGATGCTTATTGGGGTTGCTGGGCTTGTAGCATCCCTCTTCATAATTTTTATCGTTATAAGCGCTGTACTTAACAGGGGTACAGATGCGAAGCTAACAACCTTCGACGAGTCCAAGATAAGCTTTGTAGTTGACGTGCCTGAAGGCTGGAACGTTCTGGGCAACAACTACTCTGGTGCCGACGTATTGGTTGCAAAACCGCCTGAACTGGCCGAAACAGATAGCCGAACCATACTGAATGTAACGCGCAACACCAACGCTAAGCCTGGTAGCGTTGAGGATTTTCGTAAAAAGACCCAGGAAACTATCCAGCTTCTCAACAACAGCGAATACCAGTCATCGCAGAATATCCGAGTTAGCGATGTGAGCACGGCTACATTTGGCACTGATGCAGCACCCGGCTATAAGGCAAGCTTCACGCTTCGCGATATCTCTAGTGGCGAGACATATAAATCTTTTGCCTACTTCATCTATGAAAGCAAGGACACAGCCACTAATATTACGCTTGTCCTAGACTCAACCAACGAAAAATACGCTGAAGTTGCCGACACCATCGTCAGCTCATACCGCAAGCGCTAAAGCGTCTCACCCGCTAGGCAACTAATTCTTTTTTGAGCTTTTCGACCAACACGACAGGCTCTGGATCGATGCCATTTAGAACAGCCAAATAAATACTTACAAAGTCGCCAAGCATAGTACCCCAGAGTATCTGTTCCAGACGGGTCTCGCCCTGGACATGGACGTTAATTGGGTGCGGCCGCTGGCCAGACAGTAGCCGGTCTGATATCTCAAAGCGCTTGAGGATTCTTTCATGTTCCAGATTAGAAAGTAGATTAATGATTGCATAGGGTTTGTCGGTTGGATGAGAAGTCCAGCCAATAAATTCGTTGTGGTTAAACTCAGGATATTGGTTGGCCCACGCAATGTTCTTGGCGTTTTCGTTGAAACTAATCTTCCATTTGTAGTCGACAGGAGCAAGCATAGGGCCTGAATAGACCACGATCGATCGCCCCATGAGCTCAAGTGCGATTTGCTTGGCCAAGTTATCGGAAGTTGGACGATCTGGCCGCCATTCATCGGCTACTCCAGCAAGCTTAGACACTACCGCTTCCATTTCATCTGCCTGGTGATGGCAAATTCCTGCAGCGTCCAAAATCGATATGAGCGCTTTGTAGCCAGCAAATGCGCCCATGCGCGGCTGGGGTATCTCGTGATCAAGCTTGGCAAATGGATAGCCCTTCTGATTGGCAATCTCCATGAGCTTCCCGCCCGAAGCAATGATCGCAATGGTGGCACCGCGCGCCTCCGCCTGTGCTAAACAAAACAGTGTTTCTTCGGTGTTACCGGAGAAACTCGAGGCAATGAAAAGCGTATGCTCGTTCACGTAAGCAGGAATGGTGTAGTGACGCACAATCTCATACGGAACCGTAATGCCGGGCCACGACCGTGCCATCTCCGCGTACAGTGCCGACCCGCCCATACCCGCAAATACCACATTACGTAAGCTGGGATGATTAATCTGTACATCAAATTCGGTAGTCAGTTGCTCTAGCTGTTTGCCCGCGAGCCCCAACGTGTCTGCGCGGTCGCGCTCGGCAATAATCTTCAAATCATCAAGCATGCGTCATCGTCCCCTTATTTCTTTCTATTGTACCGCAGCCACTGCGCTTCGGGGATTCAAAAGTGCACAATTTGTGTTTCACATCCCACAATGCTTATGGTATGATTCTGAGTAAACATGGCTTGCTATAGCTGGTAAAACCTAAAGAGAGGAAGAGGTGGGAAATGGACCTAGGCGATGATGTCCAAGAAGAAAATTTGATAGACGACCAAGTAGCTCAGGCACTTGTTGATAGTGGTGCTGCACCTACGCCTCAAGTAGTGACCCATTCTTCACCAATGGCATCTGCGCCGACCCAAGTGCCGACTGTTGCAGTCCCTGAAGCGCTGCCGCTTACCGGCCCCTTGCCAGATGAGCCAGAAGTTGCGCCAACACCTACTCCGTTAGTTCCTACGCCCGCCGATGTTGCTCCAACACCAGCAGCTATCGAGATTACCGACTCAACTCCAGCGCCCACACCACTGCCCACGCCAAGCGTGCCAGTGTCTTCAGCCGAGCTTAACTCAGGCAGTGGCGATGACAACGAACTTATGCGCGTCAAGCAAAAGGCACTCGAACAACTCAGTCCACTCGTAAGCCACCTCGAGCTGCCAGCCGACCAAAAGTTCGACACCTACATGGAAATCATCCGTGCATCAGATGACAAAACGCTTATCCAGCCTGCTTTTGAGACCGCTCAACAAATCCAAGACGAAGATAAGAAGGCGCAAGCTCTCCTTGATGTAGTCAACGAAGTTAACTACCTGACCCAAGAACACTCCGGCGAAGATAAAATCGTTTAGTAAATCCATAAAACCAGGCTCACTCCTTTAGTCAGTGCCTGGTTTTTTTATTGGCCCGAACCGAGGTCGAAGAACAATTCGGAAAAGAATAAATCACGCCGAGCGATAAGATCTTTGATTTCAAAAAAACCTGGCAGGTACTCATCCTCTTTGATGGTGGTATGATCTGCCCAAAAGCGTTGAGCAATATTCCGATCGTTCTCCGGCACGTCGGCATCGCTTTCACCATGAAAGACGTGACACAGCACATGACTAACAAGCTGCTCTCCCATCGAAATTGCGACATACACCATGCCCATATGCTCGAGTTGTGCATCACGAAGTCCTAGTTTCTCGTGCAACTCACGCTGAGCTGCATCACTAACCGACTCACCCATGTGAATCTTGCCAGTTGGAAACAGGATTTTGCCGTAGTATGGCTGATACAGACGGCGATACATCATGGTCTCGCCCTTAGAATTTGTAATATCTAGCAGCGTTACAATCTTGGGCTGCTCACGTATGGTATACGTTTCTTAGCTGACTCGGTCAACCAACGCTAAGCCCTTAGGGCTCAAACGATAGCCATTTGGCAACTTCAGAACGTAGCCGTCACGAATCAGCTGCTTTAGGTGATAGGCAAATTGATTGCTTTCTACCCGTGGCGGACGTACCTCACTATAGCTCTTGCTCTCGGCAAGCGTCAGTGACTCAAGAATCTTACGTTGCAGATGATGCATGACATAAATATAACAGTGTTGAATTTGCAGTCTAGTCAAATAAATTTGACTCAAACGGCAGTGAGTCAAAATTGCCCATCTAGGCAGCCACCAATATTCATCATATATTGGCACCTAACGAAGAGCGCTTTTCGTCAATATACCAACAGCTAAGTGACTGTCCTAAGCAAGCCAGCCACATCTTATTGGAGGGACGAAATGACCGAAAAATTAACCTTTAGCCCTGAAGAAATACCGGGTCTGTACGAACCGATCGACCTGCCACAAACCGGGCCAGATGAGGCGCAAGCCGCCATGGATGCTTACGAGCGTTTTGTACGCGAGCTCGACCTTACCACCAAGCGCAAGTTCCACTTTATCGACCAGCAGCATGAGCGCACAGGCGAGTCAGGCTACGTCTACAAGGAAAACATTGACCCAACCAGCCACGAGGCGCGCGATCGCAAGCATGTCTTTCATTACACTCCGGAGCTCAGGCGTATCATAACTGGCATGCCATCACGTGAGGTGCCGGAAGCAGTGAAGCAACTCACCATTGTTGCCGAGGAAATTTATCATGACCTGGCCAGAGCAGTGAAAGGCAAGTTTCAGGAGTGGTCAGCGGATGCTCCTTGGCTTGTGGGCGTACACTTCCCTGCCGATGGCACACTGGATAATCATTTGCGCTTCTTAGCCTACGAGTTAGGAGACGGCGGCAAACTGGCCGAGGGTCATTATGACAAGTCGGTGGCCACAGTGGCCGTTTGCGAGAGCAAGGGTGGGTTGCGTCTTGGCGTAGGTGAACACGACTTGCAAATGCTTAACCGTGAACAGTTCCGACCAGTCATCTTCAGAGGCTATGGCTGGCATCAGCTGCATGAAATTATGGATGTACCTACACCCCACAAGGCCGCTTGGCACGACGTCATCAATCTGCCCGAGGATCCAAGCGACAAGCCCGATCTGCTGCGCCTGTCCATGGTCTACTTTGTAAATCCGGCCAAACTGCATCTAAACTCCACCAACGAGCAAACCCACACCCCTGTTCGTTGGCGCAATACTGAGCGGGCTTCTTTGCCTATTGATGGGAGTAGTTTTTTGGCGTAAAGCTTTGTGTAGTGAGTTCACCGTAGAGGTGTTGGCAAACAGAGTCAGTGTGTTTACCCACACCTCTACGGTGAACTCTGCGCCAGCCCCTTGATACACTAAATGCACCTCATTCCCACACATCGGAATACAAAAGTTGCTAAAAGGGTATAATTGTGATATAAGAATACTGTTGCCAGATCTGGCAATGCACCTTCAAGCAGTTTTGGCCGATGTTAAGGCAAGTACCGAGCGCTTTTATCAGCGAGCACTCAGCATTTGCCTTAATAACATTTTGGGCAAAACGATTCACAACCATATAGTCTGCAACGTGGAGGTACGGTAATGGCATATGCAGGATATGCAATCGGCATTCTTACAGTATTGGCCGTCTGCGCATTCAGTGCAGCAGTTACCTGGAAGCTAGTATCAGACGATGCCGCACGCAAACACAGCCAAATGGCTACTCAGCACGCGGCCAGCCTCACCGAGACAGAGACCCAAGCAATTCAGGTCGGCTACCGAAGCGCAATCACGCGCCTCAGCAACCTGATTGTGGCCCTCAACTCGATCAATGGATTAATCGGGCAGTACTTTGGCGACGCTGGTCAATCGGTCACCCTCGACGACCTATTCATGAGCGGCATCATCAACCAACCCCGTCAGGTCGAACGCAACGGCATCGTCTACTCACTCATGTTTCCGGAGGCGAGGCTGGACATTCAGCTGAGCGATACCCCCGGCTTCGATAGCCCAGATGAACCGGGCGCACTGTGCACAATCAACCTAGATCACGACCTCAGCCCATCAGTGGTGGATCTGATCGCGACAGTTATCGCCAATGCTGCGGCTAACCGCTAGCAGCCAACTCGCCCT
>CAZHXE010000080.1:2933-5806 GCA_964536005.1 uncultured Candidatus Saccharibacteria bacterium | reverse complement strand
GGCAAGCTGACCGATAAAGACTCAGTGCATTTGGCAGATTGGCCAGAGGTGGGCCACGTCAACCAGATGTTGATTGATGAAATGGCGCATGCCCGTGCTGCCGTGACCGAAGGTTTGGCGTTGCGTGCCCGTGCGCAAATAAAACTGCGCCAGCCACTGGCGTCCGCCACCATCCCTGTTGCCGTGAAGCTCAGTGCCGAGACGCTTGAAATTGTTAAGGAAGAACTGAACGTAAAGCAGATTATCGAATCTGCTAAAGCCGAGCAAGTATCTATCGATACCGATATCACCGACGAGTTGCACAAGGAAGGCATCGCCCGCGAAGTCGTACGCTTTGTGCAAGAGGCACGCAAGAAGGCCGGTTTGCAGGTTGATGATCGTATCGAACTGAATTTGAACTCAGATGACGAGACAATTACGTTGTCGATAAAGCAACATGAAGCATATATCATGGCAGAGACGCTCACTAAAACCATGGTATCTGGCGAGCTGAGCTACAGTATTACCCAAAAGGTGGGTAAGGCGAGCGTGGTAATTTCCTTGCAGAAGGCGGCATAAGTTACGTGCTGAGGTGGAGGTGGCTGCCTGATCCGTTTATTGTTGTTCCGACGATTTTCCTGTTGGTTATGGGCACGGCCACGCAGTATTCCATCGCCAACAAACAAAATGGGATTCAGGTTGATCTGAACCTCACGACGCAGCTGCTGGCTATTGGCGTTGGGCTGGGCATCATGATTGCCTTGCAATATGTTCGCCCAGCGGCGCACGCGCGGTGGCTAAAACTGTTTTACCTCGCCGCGCTTATTCTGCTGGTGATGGTGCAGTTTTTTGGCGTTGTCGTGAACGGGTCGCAGCGCTGGGTAAACCTGGGACCAGTCCAAATCCAGCCGACAGAAATCGCCAAACTCGGGTTGATTGTATACCTGGCGCGGATGTTTGATACCCGTGAGGTGGCGGTCAATAGATTCAGTACTATCATAAAGTCATTGCTCGCAGCTGCTGTTCCTGCTGCGCTCATTTTGTTGCAGCCGGATCTTGGCAGCGCCATCGTGCTGGTGGTGATTTGGATCGTTATGCTGTTTGCCAGTCGCTTGAAGCTGTCTCGCTTTGCGTTTTTGCTGGCCGCGCTGTTTGCCGCTGTGCTTGTGATGATTCCATTTATGGCTGAGTATCAGCAGCAGCGGCTGGTAAGCTATTTTAATCCTGATAAAGACGCAAGTGGTGCGAGTTATAACGTGTTGCAGGCAGGGATCGCGATAGGGAATGGTGGGTTGACTGGCGTCGGGCTCGATTCGGGCACGCAGAGTCAGCTTAACTTTTTGCCTTCGCAACACACCGACTTTGTGTTCGCCGTAGCTAGCGAGAAGTTGGGGCTAATTGGCTCAATGGGCATCTTACTTGCCTTTACGCTGCTGATCTTTAGGCTCAGCTACGTGGCGCTTAAATCTACGAATCAGTATGAACGGGGGATATGCATGGGTACCAGCGGCATGCTGTTTTTTCATGTGTTTGTGAATATCGGTATGAATTTGGGCCTGGTACCCGTTACAGGCCTGCCTCTGCCGTTTTTATCGTATGGCGGAACCTTTATGGTAGTTACGCTTATGTTGGTTGGACTGTGCGCTTCAATTAGCCGTGATCTGCCTAAAAAGGGCCACGTGAATACTCGAGGTTAAGCGCTGAATCGCCCCATAGCTCCTGTAAACAGACTGTGACTGCCAATGGCAGTCAGCCGAACGCCCCGTAACAGATCACGTTCAGTGATATGTTACGCAGAGTGTGCTGATTATGGGAGCTATGGGGCGATTCAGCCCGGCACCGCTTTACAGAGGCGGCCTCCTGTGGTACAATTGCGCCTGATCTAAGTTAAGAGAAATAAGAGATTCATTATGAAAGCAGTTATTGAAACTGGCTCAAAGCAATACGTGGTTCAAAAAGGCGATACCATCGCTGTTGAACTAGTTGGCGATGAAAAAACGGTGACCTTTAACCCGTTGATGATTATTGACGATGCCAAAACAGTCGTTGGTAAGCCAACAGTTGAAAAAGCCAAAGTTACAGCCAAAGTTATTGAAGCTAACAAAAAAGGCACAAAAGTGACAATTGTTAAGTTTCAAGCCAAAAAGCGTGTCCATAGCAAAAATGGCCACCGTCAGCCTGTATCTATTATCGAAATTACAGATATCGTTGCTGCGTAACTAAGCAACTTTTTAGTTCGCTTCAGCAGTGAACTATACAAAATATAGCCTTGCACCAAAATGTGAGGCTATATTTTTTTGTTGTATCTTACAATTCTGTGGATAAATAGTTGCATTATAAAAATGCTTATGTAAAACTAATACCGTAACCTCTATGCATCCCTGCGAAGGATGTAAAAAACAAATATAGAGGAAACAAACACATATATATAAAAATATGTACTCTCTCTTTATCACCACCTCTTGAGGCAGAGACGGGAAATTAAAATCAAGACAAAATGAATCACGGCACGAGATGGGGCTCTCGTACCAGTTTTAGTGAGTCGTTAAAAGCACGTCAGATTTTGGCTAAAAATGGCCAAAGTAGAGGTGCTTTTTCGCATTTCGTGCCGTGGTTCATGTTGTCTTCTCGGGGTGCAGGGCGAGCATTACAGATGAGCGAAAAATCGCTGGTCGGTAATGCTGGCTTTGGACGCCCAAACAGCAAAGTAGCACCTAGTACACCGTTTAGACGATCGGCTATATTCGCAGTAGCCGCTCTTCTAGCCCCATTCGGTGTGCTAGGTTCTGTTTTGCTGTTTAGCCAAAGCCCTGTCGAGGCAGCCATTAACGAGCAGCTGCACTTCCAGGCACGGTTGTTATCGGCCGGTGGAAGCACTCCTGCCGACGGCGACT
>CAZHXE010000080.1:0-2923 GCA_964536005.1 uncultured Candidatus Saccharibacteria bacterium | reverse complement strand
CGACTATAACGTGCAGTTCCATATTTACTCAGGTGGCGATGGCGACCCAGGCACCGCCGACGAGACTCTAGAATGGTCTGGCAGCTACCTAAAGGGCAACACGCAAGCCATACATGTAGCAAATGGCTACGTATCGGCACAGCTTGGCGAGACTGCGTCTGCTCAGGTTAATACCTTGGCCGATGTACCATGGGACAACGCTACGTTGTGGATGTCTATCAACATTGGTGACGCTACTTCAACCTCTACCACCTGTACGACAGAAGCCGGATTTAACACAAACTGTGGTGGTGATGGCGAGATGGGTCCATTCCTTCGCCTTGGTGCGACGCCTTACGCCTTTAACTCTAAGCAGCTTGATGGTCGCACAGCTAGCGAATTTGTACAGCTAAACCCTGGCGCAACACCACAGGCAGTGAGCACCGGCAACAGCGCTGTAGCAGTTAACCAAACTGGTGCAGGTAACGTGCTGCAACTCCAGTCGGGCGGTAGCGACGTGCTGGTAATAAACAACTCGGGCACAGCCACTTTCAGCAACGACGTTGTTGTAAACGGCAACACCACAATCGGTAATGCCAACACCGATACATTGAGCATAAATAGTGTTCTGCAAGGTACGAACGCACTCGTGTTTGAGGGCGCCACCCCTGATGGCTTCGAGGCTACACTTGCAATTCAAGACCCAACTGCCGATGTAACCTTTAGGCTGCCTGCCCTCGCTGCTGGCACATATGACCTTTGTACCACCAGCGGTAACTGTAACGGCCTTGGCGACATTTTGCAGGGTGGTAACACCTACGGTGCTGCCATTCGGATCGGTTCGAACGATAGTTATGACCTTGAGTTTGAGACAAACGATACCCTTCGTGTGATCATTAACGCTACAACCGGTAACGTCACGCTAACTGGCGATCTAGCCGTGAACGGGGATGACATCACAAGTGACGGCGATCTAACAATCACTCCAGCCGGTGGCGATCTTATTTCTGCTGCTAACCTAACTGTTACATCAGGTAACAACTTAACGCTTGCCAACAACACGAATTGCGTAAGTCTAAAGACGAACGGCACCGGCACGGTAAGTTGTGGCGCGAATGAGTTTACGTATGTGGTGGCTGCCAGTGATTCCGTTAATGCGGCGACGGCAAACTACACTGGTAACGGTGATACGGGCGCTGCTAATGACGGCGATCAGGTAGAAATTAACGCAGCGATTGCGGCAGCTGATACTGCGGGTGGCGGCACAGTCTTCTTGCTTGAAGGTACGTATATTATCGACGACACGATCTTGCTGGAAAACAACGTCACCTTGATGGGTTCTGGCACCGAAACAATTATTCGCTCGGCAGCGGATGGCGGTGTAGCCGATAACTTTAATATGATCGAAAACTCCGACCAGAGCGGCGGCAACTACCTCTTGACCATTCAAGACTTAACAATCGATGGCAACAACTCTAATATTTCGGCTAGCACTCGCGACAGCATTAACTTTGTAAAGGTTGGTTCTGGGGTAGGAAGTGGTGCTCTGACCGGATTTGTAATTGATAATGTGCACCTACTCAATAGCCAAACTTACGGCTTGGCAATTGATGATTCTCGTAATTCACGACTATCTAACTCTGTTATTAGGGACGGTGGCGGCTCACCTTCGGTAAGTATTTCTTCGTCCGACCGCATCCAGATCGATGGCAACCGGATCGTTGGCGGTGGGGGTACTGGCGTACAATTTACGACCGTTGATGACAGCACAATCACCAATAACGTCTTTGACACGGTTGGTAATTCGGGCGATCGCGCGATCGGCTTAGCTGACGGTTCGGATAATAACGTCATCGATAGCAACACCATTCAGGACACCAATGGTATCGCAATTGAGATCAATGGCTCAACTGGCAGTAACGCTAACGTGATCAGCAACAACAATATCTCTGGTAGCGTTGATGAGGCGATCTACCTGACCTTGGCATTCTCGACCAACGTTACCGGCAACACCCTGTACGACAACGAAGACACGGCCGGTGCAACCGATGCCCAGATTTTGCTAACTGGTAATGCCGACGAGAACCAGATCGTGGGTAACTTTATCCAGGACGATAGTGGTAGCCAGAGCTACGCTATTAACTTAAGCGGCGCTAATGTGAACAATACATACTTGGCCGACAACTACTTGTTAACTACCGATGGAATTTTGAACACTGGCACTAACACCTCTTATGCCAACCAGTCTGACGGATCGGGCAACTTGCGAATTCAGGCACAGAGCACCAATACGATTAACTTGCAATCCAATACGACCGTTACTGGTAACGCGGGTGGCTCGGGTGCTGCGCTCACCATCAACACTGGTGCTGCGACAAACGTAGGTCTAGCGATCAATGGGGCGGCTTCTCAGTCCTTTAACTTCGTAGAGGTCAACCCAAATGGTCTAGGTTACTCTACCTTCAAGATTGACGCTAACGGCAACACTTCCTTCCGCCCAGTCAGCGATTCGGGTAGCTCCTTCCTAGTTACCAACGCCGCCGGAACAACGACCCTACTGAGCGTAGATAGCTCGGCTGGCATAGTTACAAGCGATGGATCGCTTTCGGTCGGTGGAAGCACCACAACTGGCACACTCTTTGTTAACGTCGCAGGATCGCTACTTCCATACACCACACCTGGCAGCTCAACAATATACGCTTCGGGCGTTGTTGATAATTGGGATTACGGAACCGCCCAGCAAGGATTAGTAGTTGGTGTAGGAGCAGGCTCCGACGCTACAGCTCGCGGCATCATTGTCTTTGACGCCCGAACTACTACCAACAATCAACAATCGATCGGTGTCTTTAGCCCAGACGAGAGCGACATCCTTGGCTTTAGCTGGGAGGGCGCAAACACGACTGGTTACATCAAGACTTTAACTGGCACGGTTGGTCTGCGTGTT
>CAZHXE010000079.1:0-5877 GCA_964536005.1 uncultured Candidatus Saccharibacteria bacterium | reverse complement strand
GCACCTTTGAACGCCGCGTGACCTTCTTTGCCACCATCAGCGGGATAATGAACAGCGCGGAGCCATAAAAGGCCAGGATCAAGCCCACAAGCGCGTACCAAGGGCCAAGCAGTATGCCGATTGCAAAGCCGAGCTTGACGTCACCGCCACCAATCCATTTACCGTTCGAAAATTGGAACAAGGCATAAAAGAAACCGCCACCCACCGCAACACCCAGTATTGCGTCAAGCATCACGTCGCCAAATTTTGCCCCGTCTACTATCTGAACCGCACGGAAAGTCAGGCAGAGAATGGCCAACGGCGTAATAAGCTTGTTCGGCAACAGCATCCAGCGCATATCATACACAAACAAAGCGCCAAGAATTACGAGGATGACCGTCCAGAGGGCAAACAACAGCATCTGGACTGGGTCTGCCGCCACATCGCCCATTGGCCAGGCAATATACGAGATCACCAGCAAGGCTGCGAAGCTGACTTCAAGTGCGATCGCTAACCAACCGATGCTCTTGTGACAATAGCGGCATTTTCCGCGCAACATAAACCAGCTAGCAATAGGCAGAAGGTCATACCAATTGAGCACATGCTTGCAGTGTTCGCAGATTGACCGGTCGTTAACGAAATTCTTCTTCTCATGCAAACGCCAAGTCATCGCCCCCACAAAACTGCCCAAAGCAGCCCCAACAAGAGCCAAAAAGATGAGTATCGATATCATAATCTTATGGTAGCAACCAGCTATACAAAAAACTACTAAAATACGACGTCAAATCAAAAGACGCCCCCAAAGGAGCGTCTTTATCACTAGCAATTGTTGGTTCTAAACTAGTCTGAGTTGTCCTGGCAGTAAGAACCACCTTGCTCAAGACCCATTACGACTGCGATTTGTCGCGAGCCGGTAGGAGCTAGATCCATGACACTACCGTTACAAACAGCACCAGTTGCGTACATCAAGTGTCCGACTTGTGGTGCGGCTGCTGCAGGCGTATCAATGACGATACCACCAGTTGATGGATCGCTGAAGCTCTGACATTCGTATGGAGATGTCGCAGTACCGCCACAGTCACCATCTGAACCAAAGTAATTTTGTGTTGTTACAAACGTGATGAACGCAGCGTTGTCTGCGGGGAATGTTCCACCTGAGTTAGACGACGCCTGAGTAAGGCTCGCAAGTATGCGACCTACTTGATCACGACGTGCTGTATCACGACGTGAACGCTGCAATTGTGGAAGTGCAAGGAACACTACCAAGAAGATAAGTCCAGCGATTGCCAATACCAAAACAACTTCGATAATGGTAAAGCCGGAGTTATTTCTGCTTCCGATTTTTTTCATAGCCACCCTTTCTAATAGTAAGCTTTTTTAATTTAACGCTTATGGTAAGTATTTTACTAGTACGCTGAGAAAATGCAACTTAATTCTTGCGACTGAACATCTTACAGCGAAGTTGTACCGACTAATCCATACACAGGGATCAGGATTGCACCAACCATCATTGCCGCCACCGCTGCGAGCACAACCATCAGGATTGGCTCAATCGTAGTTGAGATGGCTTTGATCTCGTTATCGAGCTCATTTTCGTAAAATGTAGCCGCTTTGCCCATCATGGCGTCAATCGAGCCCGACTGTTCACCGATGCTGATCATCTGAGGTACGAGCTGCAAGAAGTTGGGATCACCGCTGATGGACTCGCTTAGCGCCTTACCGCCCTTTACCTTGATAGCCGCCTTTTCGAGCGATCGCTTGATGTGCACGTTATTTACTGCGTTGCCGGTAATGCGCATCATCTCGAGCATCGGTACGCCTGTCGCCATCAAGGTCTGGCCAGTACGGGTAAAGCGAGCCATGTACATTTTGCGGAAGAGTTTGCCGAACAGTGGTACCGAGAGTTTGAACTGATCAGCAACCGCCCGACCAGAATCGGTCTGCACATATCGACGTAGGAAGAAGACGAAACCTACAAATGCGAGTATCAATAGCCACCAGAAGTTCACGATAAAATCAGACATCATGAGCATGACGGCAGTGATAAACGGCAAGCTCTGCTTTAGGTCTACGTATAGCTGCTCAACTTGCGGCAGCACAGTAGTGAGCATGAAGATCACCACGCCCAAGATCACAACCAAGACAATAGCCGGGTACACCAGCGCGCCCTTTACCTTTGATGCCACCTCGGCGTCTTTTTCTTGCTGATTAGCAAGGCGTTCGAGCGCTTCATCGAGCGTACCGGATGCTTCACCGGCAGCCACGAGGTTTACAAAAACATTATCAAAAATCCGCGGATGCGCTTCGAACGATTTGGCGAGTGCCTTGCCCGCTTCAACATCGCTAATAATTTTATCGATCACCACGTTCATTTCTTTGTTTTGGGTTTGCTCGTTTACAGTCCTAAGTGACTGAGTAATTGGTAAACCGGCGCCCACAAGGGTGGAAAGTTGACGCGAAAACAAAACTTTATCTTTAATCTTTACCTTAGAACGGCGACCCAAGATACTGCGGCCACCTGACTTCAGCTCAATCTTGATTGGCGTCAAGCCTTGGTCGCTCAACAATTTGGCAGCACTGCGTTGCGAGTCGGCCTGAACTTCGGCTTTGATCTGGTTACCGGTGGAGTCTTTGGCTGTATAAACAAATTCAAGCATACATTTTCCTTAATTGCGCATCAGGCGATCTAATTCTTCTAGGTCGACGGCGTAGTTACGTGCTTCATCGAATGAAATCGAGCCCGAGTGGATGAGGTTAACCAGTGTCTTGTCCATCGACTGCATACCGTATTCTGCACCAGTCTGGATCACAGCCTCAAGCTGATGCGACTTACCTTCGCGGATAATATTGCGAACAGCCGAATTTGCCACCAAAATTTCGGCAGCGGCAATTCGTCCACCACTAATTGCTGGCACTAAGCGCTGTGACACAATAGCTTGGATAATGTTAGCCAGCTGAGCTCGAATCTGAGGCTGTTGATGCGGTGGGAACACGTCGATCATACGGTCGATTGATTGCGCCGCAGAGTTAGTGTGCAGAGTTGCGAATACTAAGTGGCCCGTTTCCGCGATAGTGATCGCGGCTGAAATTGTCTCAAGGTCACGCATTTCACCGATCAGCACAACATCTGGGTCCTGGCGCAGACTAGAGCGCAGGGCGGCCGAGAATGAGTATGTGTCATAGTGAACCTCTCGTTGCACGATCACCGACTTTTTAGATTTATGCGTAAACTCAATCGGATCTTCAATTGTGATAATGTGCGAGGCTTTTTCGGTATTAATCTTGTCGACCATGGCAGCAAGAGTTGTGGACTTACCAGAACCGGTTGGGCCAGTCACCAGCACAAGTCCACGTGGATATTCGGCAAAACCGCTCACCACGCTTGGTAAGCCCAGCTCGGCAATACTCTTGAGCTCATTTGGAATAAGACGAAACGCGCCAGCCAAGTTACCGCGCTCATGAAACGCGTTGACACGGAACCGGCCAAGATCACCAAAAGCAAACGAAAAGTCGAATTCCTTGTCCTTAAGCAAAATCTGCTTTTGATCGTCATCGAGAATAGCAAAAATCAGCGCCTCAACCGCTTCTTCATTGAGGTTGGTTGTGCCGGCAATAGGTCGCAAGCTACCGTCAATGCGTAGCATGGGTGGTAAACCGACCTGCAAGTGCAAGTCTGATGCCCGCTTGTTGATAACTTCCTCTAGTAGTAGTTCTACTCGTAGTGCTTGTGCCATGTTATTTTATTCCCCACATCCTTTTATACTTCACGTCCTGGTCTACTATGTTTTATGCTGCGTCGATCGCTGCTACGCGGTTAACTTCCTCGAGGGTCGTGAGTCCACTTAGCGCCTTTAGATACCCATCTTCGCGCATTGTAATGGTACCGTTTTCCTGCGCCTTACGCTGCAGCTCGCCGCTGGTCGCACGCTTGAGAATTAATTCCTCAATTTCCTCGCCAACTTCCATAACTTCGTAAAGTCCAACCCGGCCTTTATAGCCGCCAGGAGTCTGTTTGGTATCCTTACCCTTAAACAAAGTATAAGCTTTTTGGTCAGCTAAGGGCAAGCTTTGATAGCCAAGTTTATGCGCGACTTGCGTCACTTCATCTTTGGTCTTGGGCAGAATATGACCAAGTGTTTCGTGAATTGCCTGCGTCTCGGCCGGAGAGGAAAGGTATGACTCACGCGTATCACTGATGCGACGCACCAAGCGTTGACCAATCACCGTGTTAACGGTTGAGGCAATTAAGAATGGCTCAATTCCCATATCAAGCAAACGTGGCAACACGCCAGCTGCTGAGTTAGTGTGTAGTGTAGAGAATACCAAGTGACCGGTAAGCGCAGCCTGTACTGCCAGCGTTGCGGTCTCAGCATCACGAATCTCGCCCACCATCACCACGTCAGGATCTTGACGCAAAATAGAGCGCAAACCGTTGGCAAACGTTAAGCCAACATCGGCATTAACCTGAATCTGATTCACGCCCTCTACCTTATACTCGACAGGATCTTCGAGCGTCACGATGTTAATACTCTCATCTAAAATTTCCTGCAAAAGCGCATACATTGACGTGGACTTACCAGAACCAGTCGGCCCCGAAGTAAGCACCATACCATTAGGCATGTCTATACCCTTACGAATCGTTTTGAGCGCGTGACCGACGTAACCCATATCTTCCAACTTAAGGCTCGTGCCAGACTTATCTAGAATACGAATAACCACTTGTTCGCCCCATACAATGGGTGAAATTGAGATACGTAAGTCTACTTCCTTGTCGTTTACCGCCACAGCAAACTGGCCATCCTGTGGTATGCGGTGCTCATCGATCTTGAGGTTAGAAAGAATCTTGATTCGTGATACCAATGCAGGTTCTGTTGACTTAGGCAGACGCATAATTTCGCGCAGAACTCCATCGATTCGTACCCGAATCTTCAGTTCTTCTTTGATAGGCTCCATATGCACGTCGGATGCACGGTTCTTAACCGCATACTCCAATATCGCGTTGAGGGTTTTAGAAATTGGAGAGTCTTCTACAATAGTGCGGATTTTAGTTTCACCCTTGCCGCCGTTTTTACTCTCTGCCTGCTCAGCATTTAGCTCATTGTTGACAATACCAGCCCCTACAAGCGCTTCCTCAAGGTTATTGCCGTACTGCGATATAACGTGTTTAATGCCCTCCTCGGACGCCATGTAGACGCTGATCGGCCGGCCTACTTTGCTTGATAAGAAATCAGCCGCCTGAACGTTATCGGCATCGAGCATAGCCACCACAAGCCGGCCCTTCATTTCACCGAGCGGCACAGCCATATAGCGCTGCGCGATTTCTTTAGACAAAAGCTTCAGCGTATCGGGAGGAATAGTTGCCTGTGTGAGGTTTACGTATGGAACATTGAGCGTCTTGGCGGTCAGGCGCTTCAGGTCTTCATCTTCAATTTGTTTATTGTCTACCAGGTACTGAAACAGTGGCTTTTTCTCTTTACGAGATCTAGCCTCGGCCTTTTCGAGGGCATCTTTAGTCAGTAAACCCGAGTCAACCAGACTCTGTTTTACTTTGGCTTGATGTTCGTCAGATAAGACACCCACTCGGACTTCTCCGACTAGTTACTGTTACTAGTAAATGGAGTTTCCGACTTTGAGCCACCAATGGTGATTTTTTCAGTCAAGTTTACTGCTTGCGAGTTAAAGATCTTCTCGTCTGGAGCAGGAAATTCAACCGAGATGGGCTGGGTCACCTTCACTTTAACGCTGCGGGTATCATCCTTCACAAAGACTGCGTTTCCAATAAAATACGAGCCAATCAAACTGAATGACACAATAAGCACAAGCATTGCTATATCAGATTGTTTCATTACTCTTCCACCTCCTTTTCAGTCAGGCTTAAGTCAAACGCAGGCTGATAGT
>CAZHXE010000078.1:0-5888 GCA_964536005.1 uncultured Candidatus Saccharibacteria bacterium | reverse complement strand
TGTTAATCAGTACGAAGTCTGTATTATTCTGCGGTTTGGGCGTTACAATGGCACCAAGCAGCCTGGCTTTCGGTTTATCATTCCATTTGGCATTGACCGCATGATAAAAGTTGATATGCGACTTGCGACCGTTGACATCCCTCGGCAGGAAGTCATTACCAAAGATAACGTGACGATCAATATCGACGCGGTGGTATACATAAAAGTTAAAGAAGCGATGCGTGCGATTTTGGAGGTGCAGAACTTTCGGCTTGCGACTGCGCAGTATGCGCAAGCGGCCCTAAGGGATGTGGTTGGTAAGGTTGAGCTTGATACGCTTCTCAGTGAACGTGATCGTATTTCGAGCGAGATTAAACAAATTGTGGACACTACAACCGAGCCGTGGGGGATTGACGTACCGGACGTGAACATTCAAAACGTTGAGCTACCAAACGACATGAAACGCGTGATCGCCAAGCAGGCAGAGGCTGAGCGTGAAAAGCGAGCCGTAATTACGAAAGCCGAAGGTGAACTACAGGCCTCCCAAAATTTGGCCGATGCCGCGCAAAAACTTGCAGCTACACCCGGCGCACTGCATTTGCGCACCCTGTCTACGCTAAACGATTTAAGTTCGGATCAATCCAACACGGTTGTGTTTGCAATTCCAATCGAGGTATTGCGGGCTGTTGAGCGAGTGGGCGGTGGATCGGAGAGCTATCAAGGCCTGGTTGACGCGGTTCGTTCTGCTGTGTCGTCGCGGCGTCAACAGTAAGTATCTCAGTGGCTATGTAGTTTTGCGGTAGTGGCTTGTTACCCATTCAGAAAGCGCTGCAACCTCGGGAATATACGACGGCTCAGATTCATCTGTAAGCCGTCCATTTTCGGTAATCAGCCAGTTTCGAGTGAGATGCAGAAAACCAATCTTTGGTGACAGGCCGTACTCGGCAAGAATTCGTTCTTCCTCTGAGCACGCGGCAAACCAGTTCACCATATATTCATTTTGTTGCTCGTGATCATCGCCCTCCATGGCTTCGCGATCGGTGTGCAGCTGGGCAAGGATTTTACATACGGCTACAAAATCTGCTGCGGAGGATGCATCGATGATGTATGGAGTGCCTTTATCTGCCGTACCCATGGCTAGGTGCATTTTGTTATAAAACGGTAGTTTGCGCGCTTGGTTTCGCGACTGTATATGCGGCTTTTGCAGCGCAGTGAGGGTTTGTATGGCAGCTTTTTGTTCGGGGGAATCTCCTGTGGCAGCAGTTGGTTCGTCTGCGCCTTTGCGTCGCTTTTTCACCTTTTCTGAAGAGGCATCGTCTTTTTGCGCACCAGTTAACGACAGTGCACTGCGGCCAAGCGTCTTTAGTCCAAGTTCGCGTCGAGAACCCAGCTGGAGCTCACCAACCATACGCTCAAGAATAGTGTTATATAAACCGTATAAGTCGTTAATTTCAGCCTGCATGAATTGCTCTTCGGGCGATCCGGGTGCAAAGATGCCGCTTTCAAGCATTTCACGGCCCAGCTGAACCAGCACCAGAATCTCGTCACGAGCGATTTGTAGTTCTTGTTTTACTATTCTAAAGCCCGCATTTGCCATCATATCCCCTGTTTTACGCGTGGCCTCGGCCAAGTCCGGCAGACACAGCGCGAACGGAATACTGTCGATAATTTGGCCGGCGTCAAGACCTGTTCGGTCCACTAATGACTCGACCAGTTTTTCGGGCGATGAGTCGGGTAGACGAACGAATTCAACCAGTAGCTTTGCTGCGGTACCAGGCGCATATTCCTGAGGGGTGACACCATCGGTTCTTTCACCTGTTGTATATAGTCCACGAACCTCGCAGTAGGCGATACCTACTGCTACTTGAAGATCGGTAGAAGCCGGCCGTGCTATCATGCGAGCCAATTGCATCGAGACGTCGTTTAACGGGTGAAGTGGTGAGGTGGGCTCGTATTTGCTCTCATCAAAGTACTCGCCATCAGTTAGATAATCATCAAGTAAGGCTTTGCCCGGCAAAATAAAGTCCGGATCAGCCAGTTCGGCAAGATCGGCCTCTTGTTCGGCCGTCATCTTGGCGAATGGCGGCGCAATCACTTTCATGCCTGGTCTTACGTTTCTGGGGATGTAGGGGGCTTTTGAGATAATATTGTCGAGAATTCTTCCCCCATATTCATGCAGCGCGATGAGTTGCGGGCGCGTGATGCCAGCCGTGCGAACTCGGCCATTGAGAGAGAACCGCCAGTCAACCATATTGTGTTCCGGTCCGTTAATATACGCCGCAAAGCCGAAGCGTTCAATGGCCAGCGTAGCGCTTTCGTAAAACTCTCTTAAGCTTGGATGAACCTCGGGTACCCTTGCTTCAATTGGCGGCAGACCAAAATCACCCGGCTCGGCAATTTTATCACCCGTAAAATAGTCTATAGTCACTGCTTAGCCTCGTTATGATAGAAAACTATACCACCACAACACTGTTTGGAAGCGATGTAAAAATGTTATTCCTTTGGCTTGTCGTCAAATCGGCGATGAGGAGTCTTGTTTTCTAGCTCCGAAATACGGTCGTGGTCTAGGCCGTAGTGATGCGCGATTTCGTGCCAGACGGTGGTACGCACTTCCTTTTGTAATTCCTGGATTGAATCGCACCGTGACTCGATAGGCAATTTAAAAATTGTGATTTTATCAGGTATAACAAAATTATAATTGTTGCCGCGCTTTGTACGTGGGATTCCTTCGTATAGACCAAATAGCGTCAAGCCTCTGTGTAGATGGAGTTTGACACGTTGTTCGGCGGTCGGTTCATCTTCAATAATAATCGCTACATTTTGCAAGTTGTCAATATATTCCTTGGGCAAATCGTCGATCGCCCATGCTACTACCTTCTCAAAACCGGCTTCGTCTACTGTGTACATGTATTTACGTTAGGGGGTTGGGGCCCAAAAGTCAAAGCCTGTACTGTCGGCATGTGTTTCTGGCAGACTGTGGCTGCTTTAGCAGCCAGCCGAACGCCCCGTCGCGGCTCAAAGAGTCCGACGCAGAGTGTGCTGCTAGGAACAGATGCCGACAGTACAGGTAAAAGTGAGCAAATAAAAAACGGCCCAGTAACGGACCGTTCTAATTCTAATTTGGTGGCACCTCCCAGACTTGAACTGGGGACACAAGGCTCTTCAGGCCTCTGCTCTACCAACTGAGCTAAGGTGCCTCGTCGAATGATGCTGCCAGCTGTCGTGATTGCAAATGCAATCACTTTCGCTTCTCGCTCATTCTCCTCTTAGATCTTCGAACTTCGTTCAAAGATCTAGGGAATCCAGACAGATGTATTCTACCTGTGGTTGATCTGTTTCGCAAGTACGTCCTCTTGCTTGTATTTTTCCTAAAACACCTTTTTGAACTTGCTTCGAAAAGGTTAAGGAAGACTGATGGAGGCCTACCCGTAAAGCTGCTACTTGTTCGCAGCTTTACGGGTAGGCTGGAATCTTGTCTGACGTGGTGGGCAAGGAGGGGGTCGAACCCTCATGCCAAAAGGCACGGATTTTAAGTCCGCTGCGTATACCAATTCCGCCACTCGCCCGTCTATATGAGTTCGTAAGGTACAAAAATTCAAACTAGTTTGAATTTTTAAAGGAGAATCGGCGAAGATCTCACAAGTAATGATGCATTGCATTGCATCATTACTTGTGAGGTCGTAGCCAGATTCGACATGGAGGCGCGTGCGGGATTCGCACCCGCGTACTAGGTTTTGCAGACCTATGCCTAACTCCTCGGCCAACGCGCCACGCGAAAGTAAGATGTGTATCAACACCTAACGCACCTATTGTACAGCATTCTGCAATGTCTCATAGCTCAATTTACCTCGCCGGGCTCGAGAGAATAGCCACACACTAGCACTATTGTTGTAATCGAGTATTTGTTGTTGCTAAATGCCACACAATTTCAGAAGATAAGTATAGATTCGTTCAAAAAGTGGTGGGTAACAATCGTGCATAGAGGAGGAGATATGCCATTGATGCGCCCAAAGCCCACCTACAAAAATAATCAGCAGCATAAACAGAGTATCGCGCGTACCTTTTTTGATAGTTCGCTACTGGTACTGGTGGTCGTCGCAGGCTATTTTGCAGCCCAAGTTACGTATTATTCATTACCAGATAAGCGCACGCAGCTGCCCATTATTTCGGAGCGTTCGGGTGCATGGAGTTCACCCAATACCTGGCAGAATGGCACAGTGCCATCTCAGGGCGACGTTGCGATGATTTTGCCAGAGCACCAGGTCCTTTTTGACCTACCTGCAAATTACCTGGGTGACATCCACATCGAAGGAAACATTACGCTCGATCCATACGTTGCGCAGCAAATTGCTCCCGACACGCACCTGTCGGGCACGGTACATGTATTGGGCAGTACGTCTGCAGCGAGTATGCGTCCTTTTGGCGACATGAATGAAGATGGTGTCGTGAACGAACTTGACGTATCAGTACTGCTTTCGCCAAACCGGTGGGGGAGTACAGACACGCAGGCTGACCTTAACAATGATGGTACAGTGTCTATTTATGACTTAAGCAAGGCCGCCAGTCTGCTTGGTGCCCAGTAAGGCCATTTTTAGTTGCATTTACGCCAATTTTGCTAAAATACCTACATGATATACGTGGCATTACTGAGAGGTGTCAATGTCGGTGGCAAGGCAAAAGTTGACATGAAGCAGCTTAAACTTTTGTTCGAGGTTCTTGGTTTTAGTAACGTACGGACATACATAAACAGCGGTAATGTGATCTTCGAAAGTGGCGAAAAAAGCTTGCGGGCAGTCCAAAAGGTCGTGCAGGATGAGCTGGATCGCCATTTTAAACATCCCATTGCGACACTGGTGCTTAAAAAGAGTACTATTGCCAATCTTACAAAAGCGGTGCCTTTAGAGTGGCAAAACAATGATCAGCAAAGGACTGATGTGCTGTTTTTGTGGGGCAAAATCGACACGCCCGACATAGTAGAGAAAGTAGTTATACATGAAGGGATCGATGAAGTGATCTATACGCCAGGGGCTCTGGTCTGGCACATTGATCGTGCCTACTACAATAAAAGTGGCTTAACTAAGCTTGTGCCCAACCCACTTTATAAGCAAATGACCATTCGCAATATCAATACGCTGCGCAAACTGGCTGACTTAGCACAGGCTACATAAAAACCCCTCCGCTTAGCGCGAAGGGGTTTTTGCGAACGCTTCTAGTTTGGGCTAGTAAGCGTGGACTTTTAGAACACACTCTGAGCAGTCACTGCCATCTTTTGGCACTGCCTTAAACTCATAGCTACCCTTTTCCCATACGGTGTAGTCGATGTAGTCATCGTGGTCGTTGACCATGTTCCAGTGGCCATTGTTATGACGAATATACCAGTCGTAATCGTCGGCGTCATGATGGCTCATTGCCTCGATCCATAGATTGGTACCTACTTTTACGTGATCGCCATTCATGTAGTGTTGCTGCGAGTTATTCGCATTCACCGCCGAGAGCCAACAGTTGTCATTGTGGCCATGATTGACGTGTTCGTAGTGGTTGCCTTTGTCGTGGTTATAGTATTGCTGGTCGTAATTTTTGTAGTCGTGCTTCTTGTTGTCGTACTTTACTACCTTTTTTACGTACTTAACTGGCTTGTAAACCACCTTCTTTACTTGCTTTGGTTCGTAATGCTTCTTTTCGTCATGCTTTTTGTAGTCGACTTGCTTGTAGTCGTGCTTGACCACTTTTTTATAATCGTTTTTGTGCTCGTCATTGTAATTGTCATGCTTTTCATATGACTTCTTGTCGTCGTGTTTATACTCTACAGGCTTGTAGTTGTCATGCTTTTCATACTTCTTGTCGTCCTTGTGGTCGTATGAACTGCTGACGTAAACCTTCTTGCTCACCTCATGCACATAAGAAGTTTT